>JADLEX010000047.1 GCA_020845895.1 Deltaproteobacteria bacterium
CCATCGAGCATCCGAATATCGACAGCGTCGTCGTGCTGGGCTGCGAGACCGCCGTGCTCTCGGGCGACACGCTCGACGCCACGCTGCGTCACGCGATGACGAGTCGCACCGTCAACAAGCCCGTCGTCTTCTCGTTCGTGGGCGGCGCGGGCATGGACGCGGCCATCCGCAAGCTGCGCGCCGAGGGTTATTCGATCTACGACGAGGTGTACGACGCGATCTCGTGCCTGGGCGCGGCCTATGCGTACCGGCGAAATCTCGCGCGACTCGACGCGCCGCCTGATGCCCTCGATCCTTGTCTCGCGGCGCTCGACGTCGCGGCCGCCGGCGCGGTGATCGACGCGGTGCGCCGGACGGATCGGCGGTTCCTGTTGCCCGCGGAGGCGCGCGAGCTGATGCGTGCCGCGGGCATTGAACTCCCCCGGCAGGAGATCGCGCGGAACTGGATCGAGGCGGCCGACGCCGCGGAACGCATCGGTTATCCCGTGGTGATGAAGATCGTGTCTCCCGACATCGTTCACAAGAGTGACGCCGGCGGCGTGGCGCTCGACCTCGAGAACCGGCAGGAGGTGCAGGATGCGTGGGATGCGATCATGCACAGTTGCCGCCGCCACAACCCGCGCGCGCGGCTCGATGGCGTCGAGATCGTGGAGCAGGTCGCGCCGGGACTCGAGATCATCGTCGGCGCGCGGCGCGATCCGTCGTTCGGCCCCGTCGTCATGTTCGGACTCGGTGGCATCTACGTCGAGGTGCTCAAGGATGTCGCGTTCCGCGCGCTGCCGCTGTCCAAGGCCGAGGCGGCCCTGATGATGCGCGACATCCGCTCCGCTCCGCTGCTCGCGGGCGTGCGCGGCGAGGCGCCCAAGGACGTGGACAGCGTGCTGGACGCCATCCTGCGCGTCGGCGCGCTGTTGGTGCGTTTCGAGGACATCGCCGATATCGAAATCAACCCCCTGATGGTGTATGAGCAGGGCATGGGTTCGAAGTCCGTGGACGTGCGGATCCTGCTGCGCCCCACCGACAAGGATCCCGACAAGGTTCCCGAGAAGGGTCCTGACAAAGGAGCCGCGAAATGAAGACCGTCATCGTCGCCTCCACCGCGAAAAGCGCCGGCAAGACGAGCATGATCGTCGCGCTCGCCGCGTCGCTCGGCGGACGCTGCGGCTACATCAAACCGGTCGGCGACCGGCTGCTGTACAAAAAGAAACGTCTCTGGGATTTCGACGCCATGGCGATGTATGACCTGTGGGCGCTCGAAACGAATCCCGAGGACATCACGATCGGATTCGAGCACGCGAAACTGCGTTTCATGTACGACGAGGCCGCGGTGAAAGAACGGCTGACCGGGATGATTGAACGCGGCGGCGCGGGTCGCGACGCCGTCTTTGTCGAGGCGGGTCCCGTCTTCTCCTTCGCGACGTCGCTGCACCTCGATCCCATCTCCATGCAGCGCGCGACGGGCGGCGATCTCGTCCTCGTCCTGACGGGGCAGGAATCGACGATCCTCGACGAGGCGCATTTCATTCGCCGCTACCTCGCGGACAACGGCGCGCGCGTTTCCGGCGTCATCGTCAACAAGGTCGCCGATGCCTCCGAATTCGAGTCGCTTCACCGCGACGAACTGGCGAAACTCGACATGCCGCTCTGGGGCGTGGTTCCCTTCGTGCCCCCGCTCGCGAGCCGATCCGTGCGCTTTCTCGTCGAGCGGCTGCTGGCCCGCGTGGTGGCGGGGGAGCCGGGGCTCGATCGCACGGTCGAGAATGTTTTTATCGGCGCGATGTCGGTGAGCGCGGCGATGGGCGACCCGCTGTTCGAAAAACCCGGCAAGCTCTTCATCACGAGCGGCGACCGCAGCGACATGATCCTGCTCGCGATCGAGTCGGGCGCGTCGGCCGTGCTGCTGACGAACAACCAGGTCCCGCCGTCGAATATCCTCTCGCGGGCGTCGCAGGAACAGATCCCGCTGCTGCTTGTCCCGTGGGACACCTATACGACGGTGCAAAAGGTGGAACAGGTCGAGGCGCTTCTCGCCCCGGGCGATCGTGCGCGCGTGGCGACTTTGGCCGAACTCGCGTCGGAGCACCTCAAACCGATTTGGTGATCGCCGGTTTGGTGATCGACTTCGCGCCGCGTTTCGTCGGCTTCTTGAAATCCGCCCGCGTTCGGGTTTAATGCCCGCGTTCCTCAAAGTGGATGCCGCACGTGTCGCGTTTCGTTTGTCCGATTGCCGTTTTGCTCGCGTTGGTCTTCGTCACCTCGGCGGCGTCGTGCGGACTGAAAGGGCCGCCGATCGCCCCGGAAGCGAAGAAGGACGAGCGCCCCGAGCCGCGCTCCGGCTCCGGCGTGCTGCAATTCGGTCCGCAGCCCGAGAAGGAAGACCCCGAAGACCGCCGCATTCTCGATCTCTACGGGCGCAAGGACCGCAAGAAACCGACCGACTTACCGCGCGTCGAGGACGCGATCGGCGCGGACGTCCTGCTCGGCACCTCGGGCGAACCGAAGGACGACCCGGCGAAGGCGAATCCCTTCGATCCGCAGGTGAAGAGCGCGGACGAATCCGAAACCCCGGCGCCGACGCCGACGCCCACCCCCGACCCGAAAAACGACGACCCGGAGAAGCCGTGAACGACTTTCGCTACGTCAACGGCCGGCTGCACTGCGCCGGCGTCGCTCTCGATTCCATCGCCGACGCGGTCGGCACGCCCTTTTACTGCTATTCGCACGAGACGCTGACACGCCACTACCGGGCGTTTCACGAGGGCTTCCGCGACGTGCCGCACGTCATCGCCTTTTCGGTGAAGGCGCTCTCGAACCTGTCGGTGCTGCGCCTGCTCGGCTCGATGGGGTGTGGGGCCGATGTCGTGAGCGGCGGCGAACTCTACCGCGCGCTCGAAGCCGGCATCCCCGCCGAGCGCATCGTCTATTCCGGCGTCGGCAAGACCAGGGATGAACTGGAATACGCCCTGCGCACGGGCACCCTGATGTTCAACGTCGAGTCGAGCGAGGAACTCGCGGCGCTGGCCGAAGCGGCGGCGCGGCTTGGCGTGGTCGCGCCGGTGTCGCTGCGCGTCAACCCCGACGTGGACCCGAAGACGCACAAGTACATCGCCACGGGGCTTCGCGAGAGCAAGTTCGGCATCGCCATCGACCTTGCCCGCGAGAGCTACGCGCGCGCCGCGTCGATGAAGAGCGTTCGCATCGTCGGCGTGGATTGCCACATCGGCAGCCAGCTCACGGACCTCGCGCCGATCCGCGACGCGCTCTCGCGGCTCGAGCGACTGATCGGCGAGTTGCGCGCCGACGGTCACGCCGTCACGCACCTCGATATCGGCGGCGGTCTCGGCATCAGCTACGACGACGAGGCCCCGCCGCACCCGACCGAGTATGCGAGGGCGGTGCTCGAAACCGTGTCGCACCTGAATCTCACGCTCGTGATGGAGCCGGGGCGCGTGATCGTCGGCAACGCCGGGGTGCTGGTGACGCGCCTGCTCTATCGCAAGCGGCAGGGTGACAAGCGCTTCCTGATCGTGGACGCGGGGATGAACGACCTGATCCGCCCGTCGCTCTACGACAGCTTCCACGAGATTCGCCCGGTGCGCGAAACCGCCGCGCCGCGCACGGTCGCCGACGTGGTGGGGCCGGTGTGCGAGAGCGGCGATTTTCTCGCGCGCGACCGCGCCATGGCGGACGACCTGGAGCGCGGCGAGCTGCTCGCGGTCATGAGCGCCGGGGCGTACGGCTTCGCAATGGCGAGCAACTACAACTCGCGCCCCCGCGCCGCGGAGGTGCTGGTGCGCGACGACCGGTTCGCCGTCGTCCGCCGCCGCGAGACTTACGAGGATCTCGTCGGGCCGGAGCGGGTGGAGGTCGATCCGTAGGATGAGCGACTCGAATCGGTCGTCGCCAAGCTTGCCTCATACGCGCGAATTTGGTTCAATCTTCCGGTCTCATTGCGGCAGACCATGAAAAACGAAGATGCGATCCTGTATCAGCGCGGCGCGGACGCGTTCGCGAGGGGCGAGTTCGCCGAGGCGGAGCGGTGCCTCGCGGCGGTGCTCGTGCGCCATCGCGAGTACGCCGACATCTACTCGATGCTCGGCACGATCTTTCACGTGAAGGGGCAGTTCACGAAAGCCCTGCGCCTCTTTGCCCGCGCGCTGGAAATCAACCCCGGCTACACCGAGGCCAAGGTCAACCTGATGATCCTGCTGCAGGACCTGGGCCGCTACGACCGCGCGACGCAGATCCTTCGCCACATCCAGCGCAGCAGCGACGCGCTGCCGCAGTCGCCGGACCCGCTGTCCAAGAACCGGCTGGCCAACCTGCACGCCGTGACCGGCGACATGTACCAGATGCTCGACCTGTACGACGCCGCCGTGGAGCAGTACGAGGCCGCGCTCGACCTGCGTCCCAATTTCACGGATATCCGCCTCAAGCTTTCCCGTGCGTACAAGGCGAAGGGCCAGCTCGAATTCGCCGAGACGCAGACCCGGGCCTGCCTGAAAACGCGCCCCGACCACAACGAAGCCCGCGTTTTTCTCGGCACGTTGCTGATGGCCCAAGGACGGCGCACGCAGGCGGTCGAGGCGTGGCAGCAGGTGATGACGCTCGAGCCGGGAAATGCCGAGGCACGCGACCTGTTGCGCATGGCCGGGGTCCCTGTGGAAGGGGACGCGACGCCCGCCGTCTCGCCCGGGGCGACCACACTCTCGCCCTGACCGAGACGGCCAAAACCTCTTCGGCGTCATGGACACCCGAACCCCGATAGGGTAAACACGGCTCACCCCAGCGGGCTTTCCGGGAGATGTCGTTGAGCGAGTTTTGGATCCGCAGCCTGGCCAGCGGCAGCCGCGGCAATTGCTGGATTCTCGCGGCCGGATCCACGCGCGTGCTCGTCGATGCGGGCATCAACGCGAAGCAGATCCAGTCGAAACTCCTCGAGGCGGGCGTCGAACCCGAGTCGATTCAGGCCATCTTCCTCACGCACGAGCACTCCGATCACATCGGGGGTATTCCCGTGCTGTCGAGGCGGTTCGGCATGCCCACGTTCACCGCGCCCGAGACCGCCGGCGTCCCCAAGTGGGGCGGCAAAGCACTGGCGCATGAACGCGGCGTGCGTGTCGTGCCGCTTGCACCCGGCGAACCGGCGTGCATCGGCGAGATCACCGTGCGTTCATTTCCTGTCAGCCACGACGCCGCGGACCCGATGATGTTCGTCTTCGAGCACCAGGAGCGACGCATCGGCTTCGCCACCGATCTGGGCATGGTGACGCGCCTCGTGCACGACCGGCTGCGCGGCGTGGACGCACTGGTGCTGGAATCCAATCACGACGTGCGCATGCTCGACGAGGGTCCTTACCGTCCCGAGGACAAAAAGCGCATCAAGAGCCGCCTCGGGCATCTGTCGAACGAGCAGGCGCAGGAGTTCGTGCGTCAGATCGCCCATCCGGGCCTCGGCGCGCTGGTGCTCGCGCATTTGTCGAAGATCAACAACACGCCCGAGATCGCCCATGCGGGCATGCGCGCGGTGCTCGACGAGGTTGCGCCGCATACCCATCTGTCGATCGCGTTGCAGGACGAGATCGGAGAGGTGATCGCCGTGCCTCATGTATCGGGCGCGGGCAGGGACGCGGCGACCGGTGTCGGCCGCGCGCCGTTGGAGGCCGTCGTATGATTCCCCGGTATTCCCGCGAGGCGATGGCGCGGATCTGGTCCGACGAAAACCGGTATCGTATCTGGCTTGACGTCGAGATCGCCGCCGCCGAGGCCATGGCCGAGCTCGGACTCGTGCCCGCCGACGCCGTCGCCACGATCAAGGCCAAGGCGAATTTTTCCGTGGCGCGCATCGAAGAGATCGAGGCGATCACACGCCATGACGTCAACGCGTTCATCGACTGCGTGGCCGAATACGTAGGCGAGGACGCGCGCTGGCTGCACCTCGGCATGACGTCGTCGGACGTGCTCGACACCGCCTTCGCGGTGCAACTCGCGCAGGCGACCGACATGCTGCTTGCCGACATCGACGCGCTCATGGCGGCGATCCATCGCCGCGCGATCGAATTTAAGGACACCCTGCAGATCGGCCGCTCGCACGGCATTCACGCCGAGCCGATCACCTTCGGCTGGAAGCTCGCGATCTGGTACGACGAGATGCGACGCAACCGCGAGCGACTTGTGCAGTGCCGCGAGCGCGTGGCCGTGGGCATGGTTTCCGGCGCCGTGGGCACGTTCGCCCATCTGCCGCCCGCCGTGGAAGCGAGTGTGTGCAAAAAGCTCGGCCTGACCGCCGCGCCCGCGTCGAACCAGATCATCCAGCGCGACCGACACGCCGAGTTTTTCTGCGTGCTCGCGGTCATCGCGGGATCGCTCGACAAATTCGCGGTCGAAGTTCGTCACCTTCAGCGCACCGAGGTGTACGAGGCCGAGGAGTTCTTCCACAAGGGCCAAAAGGGCAGCTCGGCCATGCCGCACAAGCGCAACCCGATTCTCACGGAAAACGTGTCGGGCCTTGCTCGCATCGTGCGCTCGCACGCGTCAGCGGCGCTGCAAAACCAGGCGTTGTGGCACGAACGCGACATCAGCCATTCGTCGGTGGAGCGCGTGATCGCGCCCGACGCCACGATCGCGCTCGATTTCATGCTCGGGCGCATGACGGGCGTGATCGACAAGCTGCTCGTGTATCCCGACAACATGGCGCGCAACATGGACATCACGCGCGGGCTTTTCGCCTCGCAGACGCTGTTGCTCGCGCTCGTGAAAAAGGGCGTGACGCGGCAGGACGCGTACCGCATGGTGCAGCGCAGCGCCATGAAGGTGTGGGAAGAGGGTGCGAATTTCGAGGAGCAGGTATTGAGCGACGCCGACGTGATGGCGCGCCTCACGCCGGATCAGGTGCATGACGCGCTGGACGCGCGCGTGCAGGTGCGCCACGTGGATGAGATTTTCGAGCGGGTGTTCGGGAAGAATTGAGTGTGCCCTCACCCCCGTCCCCTCTCCCGCCGGGCGGGAGAGGGGTGCCCCGAGCTTGTCGAGGGGCGGGGTGAGGGAAATTCTGAACGGAGCGCGATGTTGACCGACTGCGACGACGATCATTTCCACGACCAATGCGGGGTTGTGGGCGTTTACGGCCATCCCGAGGCGTCGACCCTCGTGTACCTCGGCTTGCACGCGCTCCAGCACCGCGGGCAGGAGAGCGCCGGGATCGTGTCCTTCGACGGCGAGCGCGCACTGGCGCAGAGGGCGATGGGCCTCGTCCACACCGCCTTCGACGAAGAGACGCTGCGCAACCTGCCCGGCGAGATCGCCATCGGCCATGTACGTTATTCGACCGCCGGGGCGTCCACGTTGCGCAACGCGCAGCCCATCGTCGTCGATACGCCCGCGGGGCCTTTTTCGGTCGCGCACAACGGCAACCTCGTCAACGCCGCCGAACTGCGCCGCGAACTCGAGGAACTGGGCTCGATCTTCCGCTCGACGATGGACACCGAGGTCATCGTTCATCTGTTCGCCCACTCGCGCAAACCCGTGGTGGAACGCGTGATCGACGCGCTCGAGCGCCTGCGCGGATCGTTCAGCCTCGTCATGCTCGCGTCGGATCGCCTGATCGCCGCGCGCGACAGCCGCGGCTGGCGACCGCTCGCGCTTGGCCGCAAGACGACCGACGACGGCCGCGAGGCGTGGATCGTCGCGAGCGAAACCTGCGCCCTCGACCTCATCGAGGCCGAGTACGTCCGCGAGATCGAGCCCGGCGAGGTGGTCGTGATCGATGCGCAGGGCGTGCGTTCGATCAAACCCTTCGAGCCCAAACGCCACGCGCACTGCGTGTTCGAGTACATCTATTTTGCGCGGCCCGACTCGCGCCTCTACGGGCAGGAGTGCTACCCGATCCGCCAATCGCTCGGCGCGCGGCTCGCCCGCGAGCACCCCGCGAACGCCGACGTGGTGATCGCCATTCCCGACTCGGGCTCGCCCGCGGCGTTCGGATTCAGCAAGGAATCCGGCATCCGGCTCGACATCGGCCTCGTGCGCAGCCACTACACGGGGCGCACCTTCATCGAGCCCACGCAGGGCATCCGCAACTTCGGCGTCCGGCTCAAGCTCAACCCGAACCGTTCGGTGTTGGCGGGGCAACGCGTGGTGGTGGTGGACGACTCGATTGTGCGGGGCACGACGTCGAAAAAAATCATCGGGATGATCCGGGCGGCGGGCGCGCGGGAGATCCATGTGCGCATCAGTTCGCCGCCCACGCAGTGGCCGTGTTACTACGGCATCGACACGCCCCGTCGCGAGGAGCTGATCGCGTCGTCGTCCACGGTCGAGGAAATCCGCGACTACATCGGTGCCGATTCGCTCGGCTATCTGTCGATGGAAGGTCTGCACGCCTGTCTGCCGCAGGGCGCGGACAAGTTCTGCTTCGCGTGCTTCGACGGCGATTATCCCGATCCGCCCGCGGACCACGCCCCCACACGCCAACTCGCCCTGTTCGACCTGCGCCAGGACCGCGAACGTTAGTCGGGCCACGCGAATCATTTCTTCGTTGACCGCCAATGCCTTTGCCGTCATCCTATCCGGAGTGAGCGTTTGCCCTGCGTCATCGGGGCCTGTGGAGGAGTGATCGCCATGAAAGCCGCATACGACCGGCCCCCCGACGAGAAGGTCAACTGGGTCGCGTCAATTCCGTTTTTTCTGCTGCACCTCGCCCCACTCGGCGCTCTCTGGACCGGCGTGCGCTGGGTCGATGTCGCGCTGTGCGTCGCGCTCTACTACGTCCGCATGTTTTTCATCACGGCCGGATATCATCGATATTTCGCGCATCGCTCGTTCAAGACCGGGCGCGTGTTTCAGTTCATTCTCGCGCTCGGCGGGTCGACGACCGCGCAAAAGGGCGTTTTGTGGTGGGCGGGTCATCATCGCCATCATCACCGCTATTCCGACACGACCGAGGACATCCACTCGCCCCTTCGCGGCTTCTGGTGGAGCCATATGGGCTGGATCGTGTGCGACAAATTCAAACCCGTTCCTCTGCAATATATCGAGGACTTCGCCAAATATCCTGAACTGCGCTGGCTCGATCGATTCTACGAGGTTCCTTTCGCGCTACTCGGCGTGGCGGTTTGGTACTTCGGCGGCGCGTCGGCGCTGTTCACCGGGTTTTTCCTTTCGACGATCCTGCTTTATCACGGCACCTTCTTCGTCAACTCGATCACGCACCTGTTCGGGCGGCGGCGCTTCGCCACCACCGACACGAGCCGCAACTCGATGCTCATCGCGCTCGTTACGTGCGGCGAGGGCTGGCACAACAACCATCACCACTGCCAGTGGACCGCGCGTCAGGGCTTTTACTGGTGGGAGATCGACCTGTCTTACTACGTGCTCAAAGCCCTCGCGGCCCTCGGCGTGGTTTGGGATCTGCGTCAGCCGACCGAAAAGGTGCTGACGACGAACCTGCTGCGCGAGGGGCATTTCGACGTCGGCATGTTCGACGCGTATTGGGCCAAGGCGTCGCGCGCCGTGGCCGACACGCAGGTCCGCGCGGGGGAACTGCTCGAGGAGAAAAAGCGCAAGCTCGAGGAATTCGTCGCCGCGTCGCGCGCCGCCGCCGAGGAGATCGCGTCAATGACGCACGCCGTTCCGAAGCCGGAAAAGACGGCTTCTTGAGGCTCGCCGTTCAAAAGGACGCCACTAAGCGACGTTGATACGATTGCCCGACTCGGCGAATCGCCTATACTCCCGACCTTTGAGCGAGGTCGGTTCATGTCGAAATGGAAGGGCATTACGGTCTTTCTGGTGGCCTGTTCACTGATTGCGACGGGCTGCGGGAAACTGCGCGAAACTGTGAGTATCGATCGGCAACCGAACGTCGTGCTGATCATGATCGATACGTTACGCGCAGACCATCTGGGAGTTTATGGCTATTCGCGTCCGACCTCGCCCAATATCGACCGGTTCGCCGCCGACGCGGTGGTGTTCGACCGAATGCACGCGGTCAGTCCGTGGACCATGCCGTCCACCGCGTCCATATTCACGTCGCTGCCGCCCCGGGATCACGGGATCACGGAGTGGGAGAACCCTCTTGAAGAGCGCTTTCTGACGCTGGCCGAGCACCTCCAGTCCAGCGGTTATAAGACCGAGGCCATCGTCAGCCACGTTATCTTCCGCCCGCGATACGGCTTCAACCAAGGATTCGACCGATTCGAGGCATTGGTTTTGGGAAAAGGCAAATCCAGGCTCATCACATCGTCCCGGGAAGTCACCGATCGGGCGATCAAGGCCGTCGACCGCGGCGGACGGGAGCCGTTTTTTCTGTGGGTCCACTACTTCGATCCGCACAACAACTACCTGCGCCATGAGGAATTCGACTTCGGAAAAAAGAAGGTCGATCTGTACGACGGCGAAATCGCATACACCGACAAGCACATCGGGCGCCTGCTGGATCACCTGCGGAAGACGGGGCGCTTCAAGGACACCGTCATCGCCATTATTGCCGACCACGGCGAGGAGTTCGGCGACCACGGCGGCACATGGCATTCGCGAACGCTTTACGAGGAGGTCCTGCGCGTGCCGTTCATCCTGCGCGCACCGGGCTTCTCTCCTGGTCGCGTGGATACGGTCTTGTGGCAACTCGACGTGGCTCCCACGATCCTGTCTCTGCTGAACGTGGCTCCGCCGCCGTCTTTTCAGGGACGGGTGATCGAGCACGCCGAGGGTCGATTCATCAAGGGCGCCGATCGGACGGTGTTCGCCGAGACTTACCGGTTTGCCGACAAGCGCGCGGTCTTCCACGAAAACCGGAAATACATCGAGGACCGGGAAGCAAAAAAAACGGAGCTTTTCGACCTCGGAGAAGACCCGAAGGAGCAAAACAATGTCGTCGACGCGCAGCCCGAACGCGCCGCGGCGCTACGCGCGATGCTGGAGGAGCACCACACCCGGGCTCGCGCAAAGATCTCCTCGAACCCGATCCCCGGCGAACTCGCCGAGGAACTCAAGAGTCTCGGCTATCTCCAGTGAGCGCCCGCCCGCACCGACCGGTCGCGCCCCAAATCGAACGGAATCGACGACTCGCGCGCTGCACTGATCGAACCGACCGAACCAGGCGACCCCTCACCGCCGCGCTGCGGGAGCGTCCTTGAAACTCCTTTGGATACGTCGCGACTCGACGCACTGGCCCGGCGCGGCCGATTTGCGCACGCGGGTATTCGTCGGCGAGCAAAACGTGCCGCCCGAACTCGAACTCGACGAATATGACGCGACGGCGGACCACCTCGTCGCCCTCGACGACGACGGCGTCGTGCGCGGCACACTGCGTCTGCTGCCGTACGGAGAGGGCGACGTAAAGATCGGCCGCGTCGCGGTGGATGCGGCGCTTCGCGGAACCGGTCTCGGTCTCGCACTCATGCGGGAGGCGTTCGCCGAGGCGCGGCGTCGGAATTGCGGCGCGGCGCATTTGGGTTCGCAAGTGACCGTCGTCGGCTTTTATGAGAAACTCGGCTTCACGGCCTTCGGCGATGTGTTTGACGACGCGGGAATTCCGCATCGGCACATGGTGCTGCTTTTGGACGCCTCGGGCGAAATTCGGGAGGGGGAATCGTCATGATCGATGTGTACTTGGTGTCGGGCGTGCGGACGGCGATCGGGAAACGCGGGGGAGCTCTGGCGAAATCGCGGGCCGATGAACTATTAGCGACGGTTCTCGCCGAGGCGGTGCGCCGCGCGGGCATCGATCCCGCGCGAATCGACGACGTCATCGGCGGCACGGTCACGCAGATCGGCGAGCAGGGTTTCGTTCTGCCGCGAATGGCCGCGCTCGTCGCAGGTTTTCCCGCCGAGGTTTCGGGCGTTTCGGTCAACCGCCAGTGCGGCAGCTCGCTCACCGCGATCAATCTCGCCGCCGGGCTGATTGGATCGGGGCAGCGCGACGTGATCGTGGCGACCGGTTGCGAGCTCATGAGCAAATACGCGATCGGCGCGGACTGGTTCGGCCTGACGATGAACAACGGCGAGGCGGCGGGCATGCCCTTCGGCCCGAAATACCTGGAGCGCGTCGGACAGCTCGCCGATCAGGGCCAAGCCGCGCAGATGATCGCCACGAAATGGGGCGTCAGCAAAGTCGAGTGCGACGAATTCGCGTATCGTTCGCACCAACGCGCGGCGGCGGCCACCGCGGCGGGGCATTTCGCCGCGGAGATTCTTCCGATCGAAGTGGACGACGGCGCGGGCGGCACGCGCACGCACGCCATGGACGAAACCATCCGCCCCGAAACATCGATGGAAAAACTCGCGGGCCTCAAAACCGTCTTCGGCACCGAGATGATCACGGCGGGCAATTCCAGTCCGATCTCCGACGGCGCGTCGGCGGTGGTGCTGGCGTCGGGCGCGGTGGTGAAGGAACTGGGTCTCAAACCCCTCGCGCGCTTCGTCATGTCCGCGGTCACGGGCGCCGATCCGCTGCTCATGCTCACGGGACCGATTCGCGCGACGGAAATGGCGCTCAAGCGCGCGGGGTTGAAACTCGCGGACATCGACGTGGTGGAAATCAACGAGGCGTTCAGCCCGGTTCCGCTGGCGTGGGGGCGCGAGCACCATCCCGATTGGGAAAAGGTCAACCCGAACGGCGGCGCGATCGCGCTCGGCCATCCGGTCGGCAACTCCGGCTGCCGACTCACCATCACCGCGATGCATCACCTGAAACGCACCGGCGGGCGCTACGGCATGATCACGCTGTGCACCGGCGGCGGCATGGCCCCGGCGACGATCATCGAAAACGTCGGATAACGCTCGGGAGGGCTCTTTCATGTCGATCCGAAACCGCGTCGCAATCGCGTTGCTGGCCGCGATGTTTTCGCTTTGGACCGCCTGTGCCGATACTGCGGAAGATGAAGCGGATGGCGATACCCTGAGCGACGACGGGATCGAGGTATTCCCCGGCGTCGTCGATTCCGGCGGCTGGATGTACGTGCGCGGCGGCGCGATTGACGGGAGTGACGACCCCGGCGACTACGAGGTCGAGGCTGCCATCGACGGCGGCGCGACCGTGACGCTGAACGCGGACGCCGTCATCGACGACGTGCTGGCCGTGCCCGTGCCCGACGACTTTCACACGCAGCTCGGCGGCGCGGGGGCAACGGTGCGCGTGACGACGCCGGACGGCGACACGATCGAGGCGAAAAGCCCGATCTACGCCGTCGAGGACAACGGGTTCGGCGGGCGGACGAGCGAGCCGGGGTGGGGGATGCTCGGCACGGTTTACGCCCTCGTGCAGGGCGCGCCGCAACTGCCCGACCACGACGATCCCTGCGACGATCCCCTCGTGCCAGAGGTTCCGTATGAGTGCCCGTACACGACCATGCTCGTGCCGAATTTCGCGGTTCCCGTCACGCCTTTCGATCAGGGCTTTCCGGGCCTGTCCGCGAATCTCAAGGAGTGGTTCGGAATCTGGTTCGACGGCTACCTTGTCGCCTCGGAATCGGGAAGTTACGAACTCGGACTGTGCTCGGACGACGGATCGCGTCTTTACCTGCCCGGCGTGTCCGACGACCCCGTGATCGTGAACGACGGCCAGCATTCGTACCAGTGCGTCGGCGCGGAGGTCGAGTTGGATGCGGGTCGAAACCGATTCAAACTGGACTATTTTCAGGGGCCGGCCAACGAAATCGCGCTGGAAATGTACTGGACGCCGCCCGGAGGCGCGTCCGCGATCATCCCGGCGACGCAGTTCCGTCTGTTCGACGAGGACTTCTAACCCGGGACCGTCCCGCGGTCGCCCGGTCGAGATCGCCCGTCACCGGAGTGTCGTCCGGCACTCCGAAAAACGCATTTCCTATGGCAAATGGGTTGTCCATCTGTTATAAATACGTGTCCTTGCCGGACGCTTCCGGCAGGACCGAATGGGGAGAGGTTTTGTCATGGGGGATGATCGAAAACGTAGGCGTCGTTTCGGTCGCGCGCTGGTCGCCGCGGTTGTCACTTTCGTTGTCCTGGCGGCATTCGCCCCGGCCGCTTTCGCCCAGACGCAGGATCAGCGCACGCTCTTCGTGATCGGCAACATCAACTCGGCCTTCGGCACGTTCCCGCTGCGGGCCTACAACATCGTCGACGACACGATCGTTCTCGCGAACACCTGGTACCCGGCCGCGCGCGACGACGGCGCGGTGGGTATCGGCGTCGATCCCGTCAACGCGCACATGTTCGTCACGTACGAGAACCTCGACCTCACGGTCGGCGTGGTGGACGTGTACGACGCCACCGACGCCACGCCGCTCGGACAGATTTCGCTCGTCGGCACCACGAATCTCGCGGGCATCGACGTGCACGCGGGGCGCGGGGTCATGTACGTCGTCGACCGCTGCATGCCGACCATCTACACCTTTGACACGGACACGTTCCAGCCGATCGACTCGTGGGACATGCCGACCAGCAGTTGCGCCTATGGCATCGACGTGATCGACGAGGAAGACCTGATCTTCGTCGCCGACGCGTCCAACACGGTGCACTGGTATGATATCGACACCCACGAAGAGGTCGGCAGCGCCACGCTCACGTACCCCTCCGCGTCCATCGCCGTCGACTATTCCGAGGGCTACCCGGTCATTTACACCTCATGCGTCGATGGACAGTCTGAAATCGCGCCGCCCGGCGACGTGCCTTATCTGGTGAAGTACAACACCAACACCGACACGCAGACCACGTATTATCTCGGCGCGAATCAGTCGGGGCGCGGCATCGGTCTCGACGTCGTCAATCGCCGGGCGTACATCGCGGCGGGCGTCGTGGGCGGCCTCGCGAGCGGCACCATCCGCGTCGTGGACATGGACACGATGACGGAGCTGTCGCGTTCGCAGCTCCCCGGCGGCTTCGGCACGCCGTGGAGCCCGACGGATCTCGAAACCACGTGGCTCGCGTTCGGCAGCAACATCCAGAAGACCTCGCCGACGCATCCCGACGGCGAGATTGAGGTTGGCCAGCAGATCACGTTCGAGATCACCATCGAGAACCGCTACAGCCGGCCGATCCACGTATTACCGTTCAAGGACGATTACGACCCCGCGCACCTGACCTTCGTGTCGGCTACACCGACCCCCGACAACGTGGACACGGTCAACGGCGTGGTCGAGTGGAATGATCTGATTCCGTCCGTCGGCCACGATATGGAGTTCGAGGAAACGTACACCGTCACGGTCGTGTTCGAGGCGAATCCGCCCGACTCGTGCGAGACGTGGGTGGACGGCACCAACACCGGCATCATGTCCGGCGCGGAAAACGACCGCGGCGACGTACTCGATGAGTCCTCGGGCTCGATGGCTTATCGCATCTGGTGCACCTGCCAGAACGACGAGGAGTGTGACAACGGCCTGTGGTGCGACGGCGAAGAGCAGTGTCTCAACCGCGAGTGCGTGTCGCTCGGCAACCCGTGCCCCATCGACGACGGCATCTTCTGCAACGGCGAGGAGACGCTGGTGTGCGTGGAGGAGACGCAGGAATGCGGCCACTCCGGCGACCCGTGCGCCGATGACGGCAACCTGTGCAACGGCGTCGAGTCGTGCAACGAAGAAGCAGGCCAGTGCGAAAACACCGGCGACCCGTGCACGGACGACGGCGAGTATTGCAACGGCGACGAGTTCTGTGACCCGACGAAGGTGGATTGCCGGCACAGTGGCAATCCCTGCGACGAGGACGAGACGTGTAACGAGCCGACGGACGAGTGTCTTGCGCCCGGCGAGGACCCCGGCCTCGACAAGGAGCCCGGCGGCGACAAGGACGAAGACGCCGGCTGGCCCGAGGGTCAGGTGACCGGCGGTTGCTGCGGCTGCGGCGACAACGGCAAGGACGACTGACGAAACCACGAATCGAGCGAGCCCGGGGCGGCGGTTCCGGGCTCGTTTCATTTCCCGGCCGCACTCGAAAAATTTCGACTCGTGCGTCCGGTTCATCGCGGGCTCTGCCCGCGCGGGAGCGATGCGATGAATTTTGCGAAGGTTTCCGTTTGGCGATTCGCGATGCTCGCGACCTTGCTCGCGTCCGTGACGATCGGTTGCGGCGACGATGACGACGACGATTCCGAGCCCGGCGATGACGACGCTGCCGACGACGATGTGTCCGATGACGATACGGAAGACGACGACACGGGGGACGACGACACGGCGGACGACGATACGACAGATGACGACACCGGCGACGACGACACGGCGGACGACGATACCGACGACGACACGGCCGACGACGACACGGCCGATGACGACACGACCGACGACGACACCGGTGACGACGACACGCAGATCGCGTGCGAAGACCTGATCACACCCGAACTCGTCGAGCCCGAGGTTGTGGAAATTCCCGCGGGGACGTTCACGCAGGGCAGCCCCGAGGAAGAACTCGGCCACTCGAGTCTGGAAGAACAGCGCGAGGTCACGATCTCGAAGGCATTCTACATGATGAAGTATGAGGTCACGCAGTCGCTGTGGCTCGCGGCGATGGGCGAGATCAATCCCTACCAGGTGGAGTGCGGCGACAACTATCCGGTCACGGTGGTGCGTTGGATGGACGCGGTCGAATTCGCGAACCTGCTTTCGGTCGAATTCGGCTACACCGAGTGCTACGAGATCGGCGAGACGAGCGCGACGTGGGACACCGACTGCACCGGGTTTCGCCTGCCCACCGAGGCCGAGTGGGAATACGCCGCGCGCGCGGGCACCGACACGGCGTTTTACAACGGTGACATCGTCGATCCCGGCTGCGCCGACGAGGGGTTGCTGGACATCGCATGGTACTGCGGCGCGGGATACTCCGCGCATGAGGTCGGCCTGAAGGATCCCAACGCGTGGGGCCTGTACGACATGCTGGGCAACGCTTGGGAGTGGGCGTTCGACGGCTACGATGCCGAGCCGTACAATTACGACCCCGCGGGCCCGGTGACCGACCCCGTCGCGCCGGGCACGTTGGCGCGCATCTATCGCGGAGGTTCGATGTACGCTTACGCGGCCAACTGCCGCGCGGCGTATCGGCGGCTCGCGCTATCGACCTACATGGACGAGGACAACGGCGTGCGGCTCGCGCGCAACAAGCCGTAGGGAGAGGCGTGAGGCGTGAGGCTTGGGTCTTTGGGCTTGGGGCTTGGGGCATGAAGCGGGGGTAGATCCTTCGCTTCGCTCAGGATGACAGATGCGAGGGTGCAATTCGTCGCCCTGAGCGTGTCTTTGTCACCCTGAGCGCAGCGAAGGGTCTGTTCGCGGCAGACAATGGTTTAACGGCAAACGGCTCGCAAGAGTCGGGCGGGAGAGACAGCACATGAATCGTTTTCGCATGTTCGTGACGGTGATGGCGGCGTTGGCCCTGGTTGCGTCGTTCGCGGCAACGGCCGGGGCGCAGAGCGTTCCTTCGGAGCCGCGCGTCGTCTACGCGCTGGGCAACGTCAACGCCACCTTCGCATATCCCGTCAATGTCTTTCTGATCTGGGACGACGAACTTATTCCCGCCGAAACTCTGTTGATCGATCCGGAGGACGAATTCGAGCCCGTGGGAATCACCGTCGATTCGCTGAACAAGCGTGTATTCATCGCGCCGGAACACGGCGATGCACTCGGCGTGCTCAACGCGGAAAACGGTGAATTGCTTTCTCCCTTCACGATCGAGAGTGCGGGCGGGCTCGCGGGTCTGGAAGTCGTGGAGAATCAGGGCGACTTCTACGTCGCCGACCTGACGGACTACGACATGTTCGTTTACGATCTCGAAACGCTCGATCGCATCGATGAGTGGGTCGTTTCCGGCGGCTCCGCGGCGTTCGGCGTCGCGGTCTCGAGCGGACTGCTTTATCTCGGCAACGGCTCGAACGTCGTGCCGATCTATAACGTCTACACGCACGAGCAGGTCGGCGATTTCGAGATCGCCGACATGGCGCTCGCCATCGACGTGTGGGAGATGGACCCGCCGCGCGTCTTCACCTCGCCGGGGTTCACCACCAACTTCGTCACGCGATACGACCTGGGGACGGGCGTGGAGACGCAGCTCGATCTCGGCACGATCGCCAAGGGACTCGCGGTCAACTCCGACGCCGGACTCCTCTATCAGCTCGCCGGTTCGGGCATCCTGCCGGAGACAAGCCTTCGCGTGATCGACGCCGAAACGCTCACCGAGCTGTCGAGCCACCCGCTCGGCGACGGCACATGGAGCCCGACCGACGTCAAGATCGGCAGCAACTCCTTCGGCCGCCGCGTGGCGGTCGATCTGATCGGCGTGACCGAGCGCGTCTTCGATTCCGGTCAGACGGTGACATTCGAGATCATCGTGACGAACGATGCGGATTCGGCGATCGAAACGATGCCCTTCGAGGTGCTGTTCCATTCGGACACGCTGACCTACGTGAGCGCGACGCCGGCTTCCGACGCGTCCGATCCCGCCGGTTCGGTGACGTGGACCGACATCACCGCGAACCAGGGCGAGAACCTCGCGCCGGGCGAGAGCTTCACGATCATCGTGGAATTCACCGCACAGGTCCCGCCGGGCTGCGCGGGCAGCGAAGGCGACATGGTGATCGCGCGGATGGTGGGAGCGTCGCTCGGCGGCGGCGGCACCGTCGAGGACTCGGCGGGCAGCACGCGCTTCGCGGTGCTGTGTCCCTGCGCCGACAGCGCGGTTTGCGACGACGGCCTCTTCTGCACGGGTGTCGAGATCTGCGACTCCACGAACCAGTGCGAGGACGGCGACCAACCGTGCGAGATCGACGAGATCTGCAACGAGGAGACCGACTCGTGCGATCCGCTTCCCGGTGCTGATGACGACGACGACCTGCCCGAGCCCGAGGCCGACGACGACGACGATTCGTCCGGCCAGGGCGGATGCGGGTGCTGACGGCCGCGCGCCGGGTATTCGACACGATCTTTCCGCCGGTGTGCGTGCTGTGCGGCGGTCTCGCCGCCGGCCCGGACACGGGCGTTTGCGCGCGGTGCGACGCCGCGCTGCCGCGCATCCTTCCGCCGTATTGCCGGGTTTGCGGAGCGCCTTTCGAGTCCGGTCTCGCGTCGCGCGCATGCCTCGACTGCATGAGCGACCCACCGCCATACGCCCTCGCGCGGGCGCCGCTGCGCTACGAGGGCGAGGCGCGCCGTTCGATCCTCGCGTTCAAGTTCCGGCTCGGCGTGCATCGGGCTCGCGGCTTCGCCGACCTGCTCGCATCCGTCGTGTCCATGGGTGTGACCTGGAGCGATTTCGACATCGCCGCGCCGGTGCCGCTGCACCCGCGCCGCCTGCGCGAAAGGGGCTACAACCCGCCGCTGCTCATCGCGCGTCGGCTCTTGCGCCAAACGCCCGTCGCGCTGCGTCCGGAGCTGATGCAGCGCGTGCGAGATACGCCGCCCCAGCGCGGCCTGTCACGGGCGGGGAGACGAGACAACGTGCGTAGCGCGTTCGCCGTGCGCGACGGCGAAACCGTCGCGGGTCTGCGCGTGCTGCTCATCGATGATGTCCTCACGACAGGTGCGACCGCCGCCGAGTGCGCGCGCGTGCTGATGCGCGCCGGGGCCGCGCGCGTCGGCGTCGTCACGCTCGCCCGGGCAACGCGCGGACGCCCGGTGCTGGACGAGGACCCCATCGACGAGACGGACGAAGACTCCCCATCGTCCTGAAAATCCCGCCCACGACATGCGACGCCTTTCGCGTCATGCGACGCCCTTCGTGACATGCGACCCCCGATGACGCATGGCCGTCGTAATCTCGGAATCGTCACCGGGGGTTGCGCCATGTTGGTTATCGGAGTTTTTCGGGTGTACGACGTTCGGATTCGCATGTCGGGTACGGAACAGGAGTTCGTCTTCATCGAGTCGAACGGGGCGCTGACGCTCGTGTCGGATCTCGATGTGTCCCAATTTCACCTTCTCCTCGAGCGCGCGATTCGCCCGAAGACGGTCGATGCCGAGATCCGCATCCGGATGTACGGGACCGCGGGCGAGCGGCGGGATTTGCCGGCGCGTACCGATCCCGTTGCGCGGTTCGCCGCATTGTTTCTCGCCCTCGCGCACATCAAGGGCGGGGCGATCCTGCGCGGGCTCGAGATCGCGGACGGCTTCGACAAGGCGGACGAACTCGATGTCGAAGTCGCCTCGAAGCTGCTGGATGAGGACGAACGGCAAAATGTGCTGGCCGAGGCGCTGTGGAGCCCGTGGCACGGACGGCCGCTGCCGACGACCCACCCCCTACGCGCTCTCGCGAAGCTCACGGACGAATCGGACGAGGACCTGGTGCGCCGCCTGCGCGAGTGGTACGGCCGCGCGACGCGCTGGTCGAGCCGCGTGGTAGGTTTCGCGCACGTGAAGGAACACTTCATCCACCTGGAGCACGGGACCGAAGTGCGTCGCCTCGAAGCGGGCGATTCGTGCTGGCTCGTGCGCGAGCACGACAACCCCGTCGATCCCAACGCGGTGATGGTCATGCATGAAAGCGGGCAGAAACTCGGTTACCTGCGGCGCACGATTGCGCAAGTGCTGGCGACGCACCTCGACCGCGGCGCGATCTTCGATGCCCGCGTGTGCGCGTTCCTGCCGCGCGAGTATCCGCTCGACGAGCGCGTCTACCTGGAGATCCGCCGCGCGGCGTGAAGCCCCAAGTGCAAAATCGAAGGGCGCCCCGATCGGGCGCCCTGCGCGGTCTCAGTTGGTCGGAAATCTCGGCTTACGCGATCTCCTTGGGCTGGCTCACCTTGTCGGCGTCGTTGCCGTAGACGAGGATCGGCCGCTCGTCGGAGTTGATGACCTCTTCGGAAATCACGACCTCGCGGATATTCGACTGCGAGGGCAGCTCGTACATGATGTCGAGCATCGTGTTCTCCATGATCGAGCGAAGGCCGCGCGCGCCGGTGCCCCGGGCGAGCGCCTTGTGCGCGATGGCGCGCAGCGCGCCGTCCGAAAACGTCAGCTTCACGTCTTCCATCTCGAAGAGCCGCCCGTATTGCTTGACCAGCGCGTTTCGCGGCTCGGTGAGCACGCGGATCAGCGCGTCTTCGGCGAGTTCGTGCAGCGTGACGACCACCGGCATGCGGCCGATGAACTCGGGGATCAGGCCGTACTTGAGCAGGTCTTCGGGAATGAGGTGCGTCAGCAGTTCGCTCTCGGAATGATCGCGCATGTCGACGACGTTGGCCGTGAAGCCCATCGTCTGCTTGCCGATGCGCCGCCGCACGATGTCGGCCAGGCCGTGGAACGCGCCCCCGCAGATGAACAGAATGTCCGTCGTGTCCACGTGCAGGAAATCCTGCTGCGGGTGCTTGCGTCCGCCCTTGGGCGGCACGTGGGCGATCGTGCCCTCGATGATCTTGAGCAGCGCCTGCTGCACGCCCTCGCCCGACACGTCGCGGGTGATCGACGGCGAATCGGACTTGCGGCTGATTTTGTCGATCTCGTCGATGTAGATGATGCCGCGCGTCGCGCGCTCCAGGTCGAAGTCGGCGTTCTGCAACAGCGAGAGGATGATGTTCTCGACGTCCTCGCCCACGTAGCCGGCCTCGGTGAGCGTGGTGGCGTCGGCGATGGCGAAGGGCACGTTGAGCACGCGGGCCAACGTCTGCGCGAGCAGCGTCTTGCCGCTGCCGGTCGGTCCGACGAGCAGGATGTTGCTCTTGGCGATCTCGATGTCGCCGCGCTCCTGGCGCGACTGGATACGCTTGTAGTGGTTGTGCACGGCCACCGCGAGCGTCTTTTTCGCCCGCTCTTGGCCGATCACGTAGTCGTCGAGCTTGACGTGAATTTCCTTGGGCTTGGGGTAACCCGCCTCGGTGCGCTGGCGATCCCGCTGCGTCTCCTCGGCGATGATGTCGTTGCACAGGTCCACGCACTCGTCGCAGATGTACACGCCCGGGCCGGCGATGAGTTTTTTCACCTCGCGCTGGCTCTTGCCGCAAAAGCTGCAATTCAGGTTGTGCGTGTCCTCGGGGCCTCGTTTGACCATGCGTCCTCCTCACCCGGCGCTTCCGCGTGCGCCGGGGCGGGAATTCATTTCGCCTCGCCCGGCTTGTCGCCCGGCTTTTCGCCCGGGGGCCGCTGCGCCAAAACCGCGTCGATCACGCCGTAGTTTTTCGCGTCCTCGGCGCTCATGAAATAGTCGCGGTCCGAATCGCTCTTGATCTTCTTCACCGTCTGTCCCGTGTGCGACGCCATGATGCGGGCAATCTCGTCCGCGGTCTTAATGATCTCGCGGGCGTGAATGTCGATGTCGCTCGCCTGACCTTGCATGCCGCCCATCGGCTGGTGGATCATCACCCGCGCGTGCGGGAGGGCGAACCGCTTGCCCGGCGCGCCGGAGGCCAGCAGCACCGCGCCCATGCTCATCGCCTGGCCCATGCAGATCGTCGAAACCGCCGGCTTCACGAACTGCATCGTGTCGTAGATGGCGAGCCCGGCCGAAACCGAACCGCCCGGCGAGTTGATGTAGAAGTGAATGTCGGCCGCGGGGTCTTCGCTCTCCAGAAACAGCATCTGCGCGATGATGAGATTCGCCACGTTGTCGTCCACCGGCGAGCCCAGCATCACCACGCGGTCCTTGAGCAGGCGCGAATAGATGTCGTACGCGCGTTCGCCCCGGTTCGTCGATTCGATCACCATCGGAATCAGCATCGTGCCACGGCCCCTTCGGCGTTTTCGCGTTCGCTCACCGTTCCAGTCTCGAAACCAATCTAGCGCACGAACGCGAAAAAGCGAACACCTCGGCGGCGGCGCATTTATGCGTTCTCCAATGTTTTCGTCGTTTTTTCGGCGGACTTGACGACTTATTCGTCCGCGTCGCCCGCATCCGGACCGACCTCGGCCTCGGGGGCGTCAACCCACTCGACGTTCGCGCGCTCGAGCAGGAAATCGACCGTCTTGTCCTCGACGATCTGGTGACGCAGGCCGTGCACCATCTCGTTCTTCTGGTAGTACGCGGCGAGCTCCGCGGCCGACTGCCGGTACGCCTTCGCGCGGTCTTCGTAGTAGGCCTGAAGATCCTCGTCGGAGCACGCGATGCCCTCGGCCGTGGCGATGGCGTCGAGCAGCAGCACGGCCTTGACCTCTTTCACGGCCTCGGGGCGCATCCGCTCGTCGTAGCCGCGCAGCAGTTCCTCCGCGCCGTCGCCCTGCACGCCCGAATACATCAGGCTGTAGCGCGCGCGTTCCTTCATCGATTCGAGCTGCTTGCCCACCATCGAATCGGGCACGTCGAAGTCGTTCGACGCGAGCAACGCGGCGACGAGCTCGCCACGGTCGTGGTCCTTTGCCCGGCGCTCGGCGTCCTTCATCAACAGGCCGCGCTCGTAAGCACGCAGTTCGTCGAGCGATTGGTACTCGCCGAGATCCTTGGCGAATTCGTCGTCGATCGCGGGCTCTTGCCGCGTCTTGAGCGACTTGACCGTCACGGTGAACACGGCCGCTTTTCCCGCGAGGTGCGCCGCGCCGTATTCCTCGGGAAACGACACGTTCACGTCGAGCGTCTGGCCGGCGCGCGCGCCGACCACCTGATCCTCGAATCCCGGAATGAACGAGTTGCTGCCCAGTTCGAGCAGGTGATTTTCACCCTTGCCGCCGTCGAAGGCCACGCCGTCTACCTTGCCTTCGTAGTCGATCTCGGCCACGTCGCCCTTTTGCGCCGGGCGGTCGTCCTCGATCGGCACGAGCTGGGCGCGCGACTTGGCGAGCTGCGCGAGCCGGCGGTCGATCAGCGCTTCGTTCACCGCCGGCCGGCGGCGCTTCACGCCCACGCTTTGGTAGTCTTTCGGCGCGATCTCGGGCGACACCTCGACCACCGCCACCGCGCCGAACGCGCCATCGGGGTCGAACGCGCTCGATTCGATCTCCGGCCGCGCCACGAGTTTCAGGTGGTGTTCCTCGACCGCCTTGTCGAGCGCCTCCTGGAGCAGGTCGCCCTTGAGTTCCTCCATCACGTGCTCGCCGTAGTGGCGCTCGATCATCGACATCGGCGCCTTGCCCGGGCGAAACCCGCGAATCTGGGCATGGCGACGGACGTCATTGAGCATGTTCCGGCGGCCGCTCTGAACGCGTTCGGCATCGACCTGAATGTGAATACGCTGCTTGACCGGCGAGACGGCTTCGACCCGGATGTCCATGGCGATCCCCAAGCCCGCAGAGGGCGCGTGACGGCCCCGCGCGCGCGCAATCCGGCGGTCGGCGGGGCGAAAAGACGCGATTGGCGCCGCGTTGGCCGGGCGCCGCGCCATCGTCTAACCCAAGGGCCGAAAAACGTCAACGCTCCCCGCGTGTGACCGAAGTGTGAGGAACTTCCGGTGAAGTGTGAAATTTTTATGTGTACTCAGAGTTTTTTTGTGCGATAATCAAGGTGTGTCGGCTGCATGCCGATGGGAAGTATTGGAAGATGAACGCGCACGGGCCGCCGGAAGGGGCATGGCTCGGGGGATGCGGATTTGAAATGCGCCGAACGTCCGGGAGTAGCGGACGGTTTCATTCGGCGAAATGTCATGAATCGTTGGAAAATGAGTGAATTGAGCGGTTTTCGCGGGATGTGCGGCCCCGCGGGGGAGCGTGACAATGGCAAAAATCGTTGTGATCGACGATGAGGAGTCGATTCGGACGTTACTCGCCCGGATTCTGGCTCACGCGAATCATCAGGTTCGCACGGCCGCGAACGGCAAGGCGGGGTTTCGTCTGCTCAAGGACGAATCGGCCGACCTGGTCATCACCGACATCCTCATGCCGGAGATGGACGGTCTCGAGGTCCTGATGGAGTTGCGGCAGCTTTACCCCGACCTGCGTTTCATCGCGATCTCGGGCGGCGGCGATCACCGCGTGCTCACGCACCTCATCACAGCCAAACGGCTGGGCGCGGTCCGCACGCTCTCGAAGCCGTTTGAGATCGACGACCTTCTGCACGCGGTGGATGAAACGCTTTCCGCGCCCGCGATTCCTCCGATGCACTCCAAACCTGTCCGCCGTTACGCCTGATCGACCTCGTCCGCCCCGATCGCGTCCGTGATCGACGTCACGCCCGTTCGATCCAGCTCCGCCGACAAGCCGCGACATAGCCCTCGCACCATCGCCGGCCCCGCGTAGATGAATCCCGTGTAAACCTGAACGAGCGACGCACCTGCGCGGATGCGATCCCATGCGTCGCGCGAATCCATGATGCCGCCGGCCGCGACGAGCACGATGTGTGAGCCGACCCTTGCGCGCAGGCGGCGCAGCACTTCGAGCGAGCGCTCGCGCAATGGCGCGCCGGAGAGTCCGCCCGCGCCGAGCCTCGCCACCGCATCCACATCCGTCGATAGATTCGTCCGCGCGATCGTCGTGTTGGTGGCGATGATGCCGTCGAGCCCGAGGCGCCGCGCGAGGTCGCCGATATCGTCGATGTCCTCGTCGGCGAGATCGGGCGCGATCTTGACGAGCAGCGGCACGCGCCGCGCCGGGCACGCCGCGTCGGCCGCCCCGCGCACCGCGACCAGGATTGTCTCGAGCGATTCCACCGATTGCAGGTCGCGCAGTCCCGGCGTGTTGGGCGAGCTGACATTGACCGCGAGGTAGTCGGCAAACGGGGCGACCGCGGTCGCGCATCGGGCGTAATCCGCCGGGGCTTCCTGCAGCGGCGTCACCTTGGCCTTGCCGATGTTGACGCCGACGATCGTATTACGCCGCCGGCGAAGTCGCGCGACGGCGTCGTCGACGCCCGCGTTGTTGAAACCCATGCGATTGACGAGGGCGCTGTCGGCGGGCAGGCGGAACAGGCGCGGTCGGTCGTTGCCCGGCTGCGCGCGCGAGGTGAGCGTGCCGACCTCGATCGCGCCGAAGCCGAGCGCCCCCAGCGCTCCGATGCCCTCGGCGTCTTTGTCGAAACCCGCGGCGAGTCCGATGGGGTTCGGAAAATCGATTCCGAACGCGCGAACGCGAAGTCGCGGATCATCCGAGCCGAGCACGCGCCGCGCCGGCGCCGCAACGCCGGGAATCGCCATCAGGAAACGAAGTGCCGCGAAGGCGAAACGGTGGACGGATTCGGGATCGAAGAGAAAGAGGAACGGGCGGATCAGAACGCGGTAGAGCATGGCGGGCGCAACCTACCAAGTTCGCCGGGCGCGGGCAAGGAAATTCGCTGAAGGGTCCCGAGAATGCGGGGACACGCACCGCTGCGCGCTGCATGTCCCCGACTTCGCTCGGCACCCCTCTCGGGAACACGGGGACACGCACCGCTGCGCGTTGCATGTCCCCGACTTCGCTCGGCACCCCTCTCCCGCCTGGCGGGAGAGGGGCAGGGGTGAGGGCCGCGCGGGCAGGGGTGAGGGCCGCGCCGATCACGGCGCGATCAGCAGCTTGCCCCGCGTGCGCCGCGCCTCGATGTCGGCGTGCGCCAAGGCGACCTCGTCCAGCGCATACACCCGATGGATCGGCAAGTGAATCTCGCCTGATGCGAGCCACACGATCATGCGCTCCGCTCCGGCTTCGTGCTCGGCGTGTGCGGCGGTCATGCTGGAAAACAGGTGGTAGAGCCGCAGCGCCGGGCTCTTCATAAACGCGCGCATGAGGGCGACGTAGAGCCCCTTGGGGCTCGGCGGGCCCGCCGCCTGACCATACATCACGATCGTGCCGAAGGTCGCGACGCCCGCGAGGTCGCCTTCCAGCGTTCGCTCGCCGACGCAGTTGTAAATTACGTCCGCGCCGCGTCCCCCGGTCATCTCGAGCACGCGTTCCGAAATGCTTTCGCGCGAATACACAACGGTATCGTCCGCGCCGAGTCCGCGCGCGAACGCGGCCTTTTCGTCGTCGCCCACGAGACCGATCACGCGCGAGCCGGACCGCCGCAGCAATTGGCACAGCAGCGATCCCACGCCGCCCGCCGCGGCGTACACCACCGCCGTTCCGCCGTCAGGCGGCGGCGCGACCGTGTGCGAGAGGTGATACGCCGTCATGCCCGCCACGGGCAGGCCCGCCGCCGTCGCGAGATCGAGACGCTCGCCGAGCGCAATTACCGCGCCCTCGCGCGCGATCGCATACTCGGCGTAGCCCCCGCCGGAGTGCGTGGCGCATACGCGGTCGCCTTCGCGCAGATGCGCGACGCATTCACCCACGGCGTCGACCGTGCCCGCGGTCTCGACGCCCGGAACGAACGGCAGGTCGGGCTGCCCGAGATAGCGCCCCGCGCGCGTCATGACGTCGGCGAAATTCACGCCCGCCGCCTCGACGCGAATCCGCACCTCGCCGGGCCCGGGGTCGGGGATCGACGCTTCGCGCACGGCGAGGACCTCGGGGCCGCCGGTGCGCTCGATGACGACCGCGCGCATGGTCGGGCTTTCGGAATCGACCGGCGTTTCTTGCGTCATCGGGGTCTCCGTGTTAGGCGGGAACGATCATTTCGCGACGCGGGCGGGGGCGCAAGATGGCGACGCGCAAAAAGGCGCAGGCCGAATATAAACCCAAGTACCTGGGAAAGCCGGTCAAAGGGCCGATCGACCGCGTGGAGCTGATCCCGTGGACCGGCGGCGAGATCCGCGTGCGTCTCGACTGCGCCGAATTCACCTCGATGTGCCCCGTGACCGGGCAGCCCGATTTCGGCGCGCTCGACATCGAGTACGTGCCCGATTGTTACCTCGTCGAGACAAAATCGCTGAAGCTGTTCCTGCAGGGTTATCGCGACCGCCGCGCCTTCAACGAGCAGATCGTCGCTGAGCTCTCCCTGACGCTCTTCCAGCAGCTTCGCCCGCTGTGGCTGCGCGTCACGGGACGATACAACCGACGCGGCGGAATCGCCCTGACGTGCGCCGCGGAGCACGGCAAGCAGCCCGACGCCTGGGATCTCGCGAACGATTCCGCCGACTGAATCCGTGACGGAGTGAAAAATGGATTGACAGGTCGTTTTTCGCGGCGTATTGTGCATATGCACATAATAGAAGGCTTTTGCGATGTGCGCCCGACCGATGAAACCCCGATTCTGCCGCTGCCCGTGGGGCGGTCGCGCCTTCAAACCGACGCAGACCCCGATGCACGCGCTCGACAAGATCCCTCTTGCCCACGACGAGCTCGAGGTGCTGCGGCTTTGCGATCTGCTCGGAAAAACACAGGAGGAAGCCGGGCAGGAGATGGGCGTTTCGCGCGGGACGGTTCAACGGTTGGCGACATCGGCTCGCGCCAAGGTCGCACGCGCACTGGTCGAAGGCTGCGCACTGATCCTGGGGGATTCCCCCATCACTGAGGAGAATTGACATGAATATCTGTATTCCGGTCGAACAGGACAACGGTCTCGACAGCGCGGTTTGCGCGCACTTCGGCTCCGCGCCGTTTTTCCTCATGGTCGATACCGACACGCAGGCATGCCGCGCGATTCCCAATCGCAATCAGCATCACGCGCACGGGATGTGCCAGCCGCTCGCGGCACTCGCCGGCGAGCATCCCGACGCGATCGTCGTCGGCGGAATCGGCCGCGGCGCGTTGATGCGCCTGGTCGAAGGTGGTCTGCGCGTATACCGGGCTGCTCCGGGGACGGCTCGACAACTCACCGAGGCGCTGATCGCCGGGCGGCTCGCTCCGATGAGCGAATTGGAGACGTGTGGCGGGCACGGGCATGCGCATCAACACGGGCACGGCCAGATGTCGTCGTAGCAATCGACCCGAAATTGACATTTCCCGCGACGCATGTGACATGGGCATGGGCTCTCATATCCTGATTCCATTGACCTGAGGCGGGCCGATTTGGGCAGCGGACATGTGCCGCGCGCCATGATCGGCGCGGAGTGTGCGTGGCCGGCGACGACGATCTGCTCACCGCGTGGGGATACCGACCCGATCGGGAACCCGAACCTCCGCCTGCGTCGTCCGCCGCGACCCCGACTGTCGGCGAGCGTCGGCGGTTGGGCCCCGGTGGCCACATCGATCTCGAATTTCAGGAAAAGCGTGGGCTCATCGCCGCCCTCGTATTCCTCGCCATCTACGGCATCTTCACCGGCGTGCAGTCGGTCGCCTTTCTCTACTTCGGCGACGATCAAAACATGCACCCGGGGTACGCGCGGGCGGCCGTACTGATCAACGTCGGCGTGCTCGCGACATTCATCCTGCTCCTCACCACGCTGCTCGCCCTGCGGATGCATCGGGGCCGCCCCAGCCGCCGCCTCACCGCAGGCGCGCTGCACATCGCCATCTTCACCGTGTTCTCGGCGAACGTCGTCCACATGCATCTGGGCGGTACGCAGCACACCTTCCTGCCGCTCGTCAATCTCGGCGTCGGGATGGTGGCGGCGTGGCTGCTGGGCATGCGCGCGAGCTGGGCGTATTACGTGTTTTTTTCGCTCGCGTATCTGGGCCTGTCGTTGCTGGAAATGGCCGGTGCGCTGCCCTACGCACCGCTTTTTGTTTATGGCGACGAGCTCGGTCGAAATTTCACCGACGGTCGATTCATCGCGTTCAACTATTTTCTCTACTGCACCGTATCGCTGATCGTGATGACGGCGATCGGTTTGTTCGAGCGCGACCGAGACCGACGCGGCCTGATGCTGCGCGAGGCGACCGCAGCCGCGAAACGGGCGATCTCGCAGGTGCATGAACTTCAGAAGCTCATTCCCATGTGTTCGTCGTGCAAAAAGGTCCGCAACGATGAGGGCTTCTGGCGCGACGTGTCGCACTACGTGAACGAGATGGGACAGGGGATGGTGTCCCACGGAATTTGCCCCGAATGCACCGCGAAACTCTATCCGGATTTACAGATGCCGGAGCGGCCGGAGAGAGGCTGAGGACTTCATGGCTGGAGGCAGCGGGAAGTGGCTGCTGGTTGTTGGTGGTTGGTTCTTGGTTATTGGTGAAGCGAGTAATTGCGCGTCAGCCGCCATCTAGTCGTTACGGCGCCCAGTTCGTCCCGCCGCCGAATCCCACGATCACCTGCGCGAAGAACGCATTGAACGCGAAGTCGGGATTGTCGCCGTCCAGGTCGCGGCCCTCGATGCGCCATCCCGACGAAGCGATGTCGCCGATCACGCCCACGCGCAGACCGGTGAACGCCATCGCGTACGCGTTCGGCTCGCCGACGAAGGGGAAAAACCAATCGAGGTGCAGCGCGGCCATGCCCGAGAAGGCGTAGTAGTCGAGACGCACGTCCTGGTTCTCGGCGAGTGTCACGGTGCCGTCGGATTCGCGCGGACCGAGGTTCACGTAACGCAGTCCCGCCTGGCGCGCGAGGGGCAGCGCGGTGTAGTCACCTTCCAGATCGATGGTGAGGCTCGTCGCGCCGACGCCGAGCACGGGATACAGGCGTAGGCCGTGGAAATCGACCGCCACGAACCCGGCGTCGAAGAAGAATGTGTTGCCGATCAGGTCGGCGTCCACCCGCGGACCGCTCGCCTCATCGCGCAGCGCGAATCCCGAGAATCCGAACGTGAGTCGCTGAAAGACGAACCCGCGCAGCTCGCCGCCCGCGCACAGATAGCCGTCATCGAAGGCATCCGTGCCGATCGGTTCCAGATAGTCGGAGACGCCCGACAGGTCGAGCCCGGCGTAACCCACGGCGATCCCCATCTGACCGCCGAAGGCCATATCCGTTTCAAAGGCCGCCGCGCCAGTGGCGCACACCGCGCAGATCGCCAGCGCCACCGCCGCCGCCACTCGGGGAGAAAATGTTTCGCGAGTCATCGCAAGCTCCGCGCCGATTCGGTCCATCATGCCGAATCGTTTGGGGCGTGTCACGACGTGACGCGCCCGGATGTCGACCGTGACGCGTTCAAGTGTCAATTCGCGGCGGCGGCCTTGCGCGGAAATTTCGCCAGCCAGTAGCGTTCCCAGCGCACGCCGTGGGCGCGGCCCATGTCCGTACGTCGATACCCCGCCTCGCCAAGCCATGCGCGGGCGAGCGCCGCGCCTCGGTCCCCGCCGTCGCGCGTGCCGTGGCTTTCGACGATCCAAACCTCGTGAGCGCCGCCGAGAGACGCGAGCAACGCATCGCGCGCCGACGCCGGCATGATCGCGGCCGATTCGCGCGGCAGCGGGTCGAATCCCGGCAGGTCGGTCGGCAAGGCGATCGCGGCGTCCGACCGTTTCGAATAAACGAGGAACGCGTCCTTGACGAAGTGCGCGACCACCAGCGCCTTCGCGTCCGACCGCGCGGTTCGGTCGAATCGACGCACGACCTCGCGCAGGTCTTCGCGGCCCTCGCCGCGGGTGATCGCACCCATCAGCAGTTGCGCCGCGAGCACAATCATCACGAGCGCGTTTCGCATCGCGCCCTCACCGAGTGACGAGATCGCCATCAGAAACAACGCCAGGATCGGCGCGGCGAGCAGCGCGAAGTAGTGCGTGGCGATGAAGACGCAGAACACGAAATGTGCCGCGAGCGCCGTAGCGATCGTGACGGCGACGACCGCGAGCGGAAATCCCGCGCCCATGCGCCCCCCGCTGTCCATGAGCGCGAATCCACCCAAATCCGCGCCCCGGCGCCGCGCCGCTCGCCAGGCGCCCCAGACGATCGCTCCCGCGCCGACCACGGCGCTCGCCGCGCCGAGCCGCGCGCTCGCGAGATAGGCGCTTTTCATGAGACCCGAGACGGGGCTGTGCTGCACGAAAATCTGGATGGACCGGCGCGCAATCTGGTAAGGCGTCGCGTCCCAGCGCACCCATCCGGAATCGGGGCCGAGGCGCGCGAACTGCCCCACCGCCGCCACGAGCCAGGGCGCGAACAGCGCGAGCGCGGCGACATTCGCAATCGCAATTGACCGCGCGGTCATGCGCGACCGACGCCACGCCATCGCGGCGATAGCGAGCTGCGCGATGCACAGATACCCCGCGTAGTAGAACGTGTAGAGCCCAAGCGCGTTCGCGAGCGCGAGCGCCGCCATGCGTTTGCGGCACTCGGGGCGACGGATCACTTCCCACAACGCGAGAAAAGCCGCCGCGCCCAGCATTGCCGACAGGCTGTAGCTTCGCGCGAGGCGCGACATCGAGATCAGCGAGGGATCGAGAAACGAGACGAGCACGCCGAGCAGCGCGCCCGCCTCGCCCGCGATGACGAATCCGACGAGGGCGAACAAGGCGACGAGGATCGTCCCCGCCAACACGGGAACGATTCGGACGCGTCCCTCGATCGTCATCCCCAGATCGAACGAGGCGACAAGACGTTCAAGCGCGGGGAAGAGCGGCGGGTGGACGTCGTCCGCCAGGCTCGGCGCGTCAACGGCCAGGGCATAACGGGCGACGTAGAGTTCGTCGGTGTTCAGCCCGGGTTGGCTGAGCAGCGCCACGCGGGCCACCGCCGCCAACACGATCACCGCCGCCACAAGCGCCCGCACGCGCATTTTCGCCCCGTCCCGTTTCGCTTTGAAGCCCAAAGATGGAAGGCGACCGCCAGTATGAAACGTCCACCAATCGGCACGCAAGCGGCGTGCGTCGATCCGGCGGTCCGCGCCACAAATCGACGGGCGGATTGCGCCGCAAATCGGCAGGAAAGGAAACCCTGAAAAATTTTAGGAAGCGATAAATATCTTGACGAATTCGTCGCCATGGAATAAAAGCCCATTCCGAAGCGTGGCTCTGAGCCCGCTTTGAGTCGGAGTGCGAATGGTGCGGACGCGGAAAACCGAGGAAGTCGAGTTCACACGGGGGCAATTCGCCCGCGCCTCGCTCAAGGTTTTTCTGGAAAAGGGCTTTTTCGGCGCGACGATGGAGGAGATCTCGAGGGCGGCCGGGTACTCGACGACCGCCATTTATAAATATTTCCACGCAAAGGACGAGGTCTTTCACGCCGCGCTCGCGTCGATTTCCCGCGATTTTCTGGAGATTCTCGACGAATCGGTGCCGGCGAGCCTCGATTTTCGGGCGTTTCTGACTTGGAAGATGACTCGGGCGCTGGGCAAAGCCGACAAGGATCGGGACGTCTTCATCGGCTTCATGACGCAGATCGCGATGGGTCCGTGGCATACGGCCACGCACGAAAATATCCGCGAGGCGCACATGGAATTCATGCGGCGGTTCGAGGACTACATGCGGCGCGGGATCGCCGAGGGGGCGCTGGCGCCCGGCGATCCGTCGATCTATGCGTCGGCGCTCGACGGGCTCACGCACGCGTTTATCGAGCGTTGGCTGTTCGCGGGGGCGAACTACGCCCTGACGGACCACGTGGAGACCATCATCGAGCTGTTCCTGAACGGGGTCGGCGCGAGGGGCGGTGTGGCATCATGACTCCGATTCTTGCCGGGTTTTCCTCGAACTTTTCGTCTCATGACGCGTGGTTTCCATTGACATTTCAAGATCTTCATGGACAATGTGACCACCTGACCGCGGCGGTCAACGGTTTCCATGATGGGTCGCTCATGAGCAACAAGGAAGAACGGATTCTCGAGGCCGCCGGCCGGCTTTTCAGCCGCTACGGGCTCAAGAAGACGACGGTCGACGAAATCGCCCAGGAAGCGGGGGTCGGCAAGGGCACGATCTACCTGTATTTCGAGAGCAAGGAAAAGATCTTCACCAAGCTCGCTTATCAGAACGCCGGCCGGGTGCTGCACAAGATGGCGGACGCGGTGGGCGGGGCGACGAGCGTCGTCGACCAACTCTATAATCTGATTTTGGCGCGTTTTCGATATGTTGATGAACTCGTGAAGTATCATGATGTGAACCTGGAGTACGTGACAAAGGAGCTGAAACCCAGCACGGCCGAGGTCACGGCCGAGTTTCGCAAGCACGAGCTGGAACTGCTGGAACGCGTCATTCGCGACGGCGTCCGCGGCGGCGAGCTCGAAGTCTCGGAACGAGAAATCCCGGTCGTGAGCCTGGCCCTGTCGGCGAGCCTCGAAGCCCTGGAAATGCCCTGGGTCGTCGAGGGGCGCGAGCTCCCCATCGAGCGCAAAGCCGAAGTGCTCGTGCGTTTGTTCATTAAAGGACTGCAGAGAACCTGATTCTTCAGCTCCGCGGTTTTCCGGCGACCGGACTTGCCGGTCGTGTGACGGAGGTGTCCGCCGTGCGTGAGCGCGCCCGTGCGTCTTTTTCCCGGTTTCTGACGGTCGTTCTGATCGTCACAGCGTTCGGTTGGGCCGACCCCGCCATCGCGCAGAACGCCCCGGCGGCGGCGACCGACGAGGCCAAACTCGGCGCGCTGACGCTCGCCGAAGCGATCAAATTGGCCGTCGCGAATGGCGAGTCCGCCAAGATCGCCGAAGCGAACACCGAGGCTGCGCGGCTCACGGTGCGCGAGAGCGAGGCCGGCGCGTATCCGCAGGTCACCGGTATCGTCGGCTACACCTACAACATCAACCAGCCCAAGCAGGAGATGGAGTTCGCCGAGGCGTTCAATCCGCTGATGCAGGCCATGGGCCTGCCGCCGATGGAGAACCCCGAGATCCCGCTTGTGTACCGTCACGACTGGGCGATGACGCTCGACGTGCAGCAGACGCTCGCCGTCGGACGCGTGTCGAAGGCGATCCGCCTCGCGAAGATGTACGAGGAGTCGAGCCGCCTCGGCGCGGACGTGACGAATCGCGACACCGCGCTCGAAACCGCGCGGGCGTATTACGACGTGGTGCTCGCCGAGGAATTTCTGAAAGTCTCGCAGATGTTCCTCACGCTTTCGCAAAACCACCACGACGACACGAAGCGCAAGTACGAGGCGGGACTCAAGAGCGAGTTCGACCTGCTTCAGGCGCAGGCCGATCTCGCCGCCGCCGCGCCGAACGTGACCGACATGCAACAACGCGTCGCCCTCGCCAAGAAAAATCTGCTGCGTCTGGTGGGCATGCCGCTCGATCGCGAAGTCACTTGCGCCGAGAGCTTTTCGGAGGAAACGGTTCAGACGGCGACCGACGCATGGCGCGAGGAGGCGTTCTCCGAGCGCGAGGAACTGCGCATGTTGACCCTCGGTCGGCAGATGAAGCGCACTGAGAGCAATTTGTACTTCTCGAACATGCTTCCCGCGTTTTCCGCGAACATGGCGTACACCTACGCGGGACAGAGCATCACGGAAGAAAACGATTTCTGGCCCGTCGAGGATGACTGGAACACGTTCTGGTCGGTGGGCATCCAGATGCAGTGGCCGATCTTCGACGGCCTGGGCAACTGGCAACGCGGTCGCCGCGCGCGCGTCGAGGAGCGCATCGCCGCTCTCAACGCCGCCCGCACGGCGAAAGGCATCGATCTGGAGATCGAACAGGTTTCGACGACGTTGCGCACCGCCGGAGAAAAGCTCGCCGCGCGCAAGGAGGCGATGCAGGTCGCCGACCGCGCCTTCCATCTGGCGAGCGTGCGTTACGAAAACGGCCTCGGCACCGCGCTCGAAAAGATGGACGCCAAGGCCGTGTGGACGCAGGCCCGCGTCGCATACCTGCAAACGCTCTACGAACTGAACGTTGCGCGCTACCAGCTCGCGCACGCGCTCGGAAAGGAAACGTGGTGAGATGAAACGCAGCGTGCTTCTCGTCGTGGGGATCGGCGTCGCGGCCGCGGCGCTCGTGGGATACCGCTTCGCCAAGGGCAAGCCCGTTCCGCAAAAAAGCATCGAAGAGATCCAGAAGGAGCAGGGCGTACCCGTTGAGGCGCTGCCGGTCGAGGCCGGACGCTTCGAACGCTGGCGTCGCTTTTCGGGCGAAATGCAGGGCAAGGAACAGGCCGTGCTGTACGCCAACGCACCGGCGCGCGTGTCAAAAGTCGCCGCCGCGCAGGGCGACACGGTCGGACGCGGGCGCGTCATCATCCGTCTCGATCCGCTCTCGGCGACGCAGTCGTATTCGTCGATTTCCGCGGCGCGCATCCAGGCCGACGACGCGAAGCGGTTTTACGAGCGCCTCGCGCCGCTCCACGAAGCGGGTGCGGTGGCCAAGGAAGACTTCGACCGCGCGAAAAGCGCTTACGACATGGCGCGCGCGGCGCTGACCGATGCCAGCGGGTCGATGACGCTCTCGTCGCCGATCAAGGGAACCCTCACCGACGTGCGCGTGCGCGAGGGCGACCGCGTCGATCCGCTCCAGACGCTCGCGGTGGTCGCCGACCTCTCCGGCGCGAAATTCGTCGCGGATGTCGCGCAGGGCGACGTGGAGGAACTGCGAACCGGTCAGACCGTCGCCGTGTGCGACGACGGCGTGGCGATCGCCGACTGCAACGTGCGCGGGACGATTTCGCGCGTGAGCTTGTCCGCCGATGCGTCGTCGCGGCTGTTCCGCGTCGAGGCCGAGTTGCCGTCGATGGAGAGCCCGCGCCTCGGCACCATGCGTTACGCGCGGGTGCTCGTGTACGAAAAAGACGGCGCGCTGGCGGTGCCGATCGAGTCGGTCATCACCCGCGGGGGAAAGACGAGCGTCTTCGTGGTCGAGGGCGACATCGCGAAGCGGCGCGAGGTGACCATCGGCAAAAACGACGAGCGGCGCGTCGAGATCGTGGCCGGTCTGTCGCCGGGCGAACGCGTGGTGGTGTGGGGCGCAAACCGCATCGCCGACGGCGCGAAGGTGAAGGTCGTCCCGGCGGCGGGCGAGGCCGCGCCGGTCGCGAGTGCCGAAGCGACCCCCGAAGCCCCCGCCGCGAACTGAGGACACGCCATGTCGCTCATCAGCACCTCCGTCGACCGCCCGGTGCTCACCACGATGGTGGTGGGATCGCTGATCGTGTTCGGTCTGTTCTCGTTCACGCAGCTCTCGCAGGATCTCGTGCCCAAGGTCGAGTTTCCCTTCGTCGTCGTCACCACGATCTACCCCGGCGCGGGCCCGAAGGAGATCGAGAGCCAGGTCACGGAGAAGCTGGAGGACGAGGTCGGCTCGGTGGCCGGGCTCAAGCGAATGGAGTCGCAGAGTCTCGAAAGCCTCTCGCTTGTCCTTCTGGAATTCGAACTCGACGTGGATGCGGATCTCGCCGCGATCGAGGTGAAGGACAAGGTCGATCTGGCGATGATCAACCTGCCCGACGATGTGCAGCCGCCCATCGTGCAGCAGTACAGCTTCGACAGCTTTCCCGTGCTCAACGTCGCGGTCTATTCCGACCGACCGCTGCCCGAGATCACGCAGCTCGCCGACACGCGCGTCAAGGATGCGGTCTCGCGCGTGGACGGCGTGAGCAAGGTCGACCTGATCGGCGGTCTGCAACGCGAAATCCACGTGGCGTGCCGCGCCGATCGGCTGCGAGCCTACGGCCTGTCGATCATGGAAGTCGTCGGATTGATCCAGGCGGAGAATTTCAACTTCCCCACGGGCCGCATCATCGGTTCGGCCAGCGAGTATTCGTTGCGCATGGTCGGCGAGATGAACGACCTCGAACGGCTGAAGGGGATGCGCATACCGGTCGCGGACGGGGCGACGATCCGCCTGCGCGACGTGGCCGACGTGACCGACGCGTGGGAGGAACCCCGTGCCGAGGCGCGTTTCCAGGGCAAACCCGCCGTGTCGCTTCAGGTGATGAAAAAGAACGACGCCAACTCGGTCGAGGTCAGCGCCGGCGTGCACGATGCGGTGGCGAAGCTCGCGCCGTGGATCGCGCAGGAGAACCTGATCGTCGAGATCATCAACGACCGGGCGAAGTACATCGAGGACTCGGTCGCCGACGTGACGGGCAATATCTGGGTCGGCGTGATCCTCACCTCGATCCTGCTCTACCTGTTCCTGCACGACTACCGGCAGACGTTCATCGTCGCCGCGGTCATGCCCGGCAGCGTCGTGGCCACCTTCGCGCTCATGAACTTCGCGGGGTTCACGCTCAACATCATCTCCCTAATGGCGCTCGGCATCAGCGTGGGCACCATCGTCACCAACTCCATCGTCGTGCTCGAAAACATCACCACCAAACTGCACGCCGGTCTCGACAGCCGCGAGGCGGCCATCGAGGGCACGTCCGAGGTGGCGGTCGCCGTCGCGGCGAGCACCCTGACGAACATCGTCGTCTTCACGCCCATCGCCTTCATGAAGGGCATCATCGGCCAGTTCTTTTACCAGTTCGGCCTCACGGTCGTGTTCGCCACGATCGTGTCGCTCATCATTTCCTTCACGCTCGTGCCGATGCTCGCGCGGCTCGTGCTCGCGCGCCCCAAGGGGCATCTCACGCACCACGACAACCGAAATCCCACGATTCTGGAACGCTTCGCGAAAGCGTGGGACCGCTTCTACGACGAACTTGCGAGCGACTACGCCGCGTCGCTGCGCGCGGCGCTCAAAAAAAGATGGCTGGTGGTGGTGGTCTCGGTGCTGTCGCTCGCCGGCGGTTGCGGACTGCTGACGCAGGTGGGTGCGGAGTTTTTCCCGGAGGGCGACGAGGGCATTTTTCGGATCATCGCCAAGCTACCGCCGGGTACGAGCCTCGCGCAGACCGACCGCACGCTGCGCGACATCGAAAGTCGCCTGACCGGCGTCGCCGAATTGAAGTCCATGCTGTCCGAGGTGGGCGGCGCGGGAAAGGGCGTCGAGGACGGACAGGTCACCGTACAGCTCGTCGATCACGAGCTGCGCGAACGCACCGTGGCGCAGGTGATGGACGAGATCCGCCCGCGCCTCGTCGATATCCCGGCGGCGGAAATCCAGCTCGTGGTGGGCGACGGCGGCGGCGGACCGGGCCAGGGTGTGCAGGTCGAGGTCACCGGACCCGAGCTCGCCGAGGTCAATCGCATCGCCGGCGAGGTGTTGACGCTCGCGCGCGGCGTGCCGGGCATCATCGACCTTCGTTCCACGTACGAAGCCGGCAAGCCGGAGCTGTCCTTCACCCCCGACCGGCAGCAACTCGCGTCGTACGGCATCACCTCACAGCAAGTGGCGTACGCGCTGCGAACCGCCTTCGAGGGACAGGAGGTCACGTACTTTCGCGAGCACGGCGAGGACTACGACATCCGCGTGCTGCTCGACAAGACGGAGCGGGCCGACGTCACCGCGTTCGGAGACGTGCTGATTCGTGCGGGCGACCACCAGGTTCCGCTGGGCCAACTCGGCGAGATCCGCTACACGCAGGCCGAAACGAAGATCGAGCGCAAGGATAAACAGCGCATCGTGAAGGTGCTGGGCAACGTGTCGGGCATCACCACGGGCGAGGCGGTCGACGCGCTCCAACCGATCCTCGACAAGAACATTCGCGTGCCGGAGAGCTACGACATTCACTTCGGCGGCGAGGCCGAGAGCATGGCCGAGGAATTCGGCTATATCTTCCAGGCCCTGATTCTCGCCATCATCCTGACGTATATGCTGCTCGCGGCGATTCTCGAGGACTTCGTCCACCCCTTCACCATCATGCTCACGTTGCCGCTCGGCATGATCGGCGTGGCGATGGCGCTGTTCATCGGCGGCGTGTCGATCAACATGATGAGCCTGATGGGCATCGTCATGCTCGTCGGCATCGTCGTGAACAATGCGATCCTGATCCTCGATTACGTGCGCGTGCTGCGCGAACAGGGCATGCCGATCGGCGAAGCGCTCATCGAGGCGTCGGCGTCCCGGCTTCGCCCCATCATCATGATGAATCTCGCGATCGCGCTGTCGGTGCTTCCGCAGACGCTTTCCGGCGCGGGCGCGGAGTTCCGGCGTGCGCTGGCCGTTGTCACGATGGGCGGCGTGCTCGTCAGTGCGATCTTCACGCTCTTTCTGGTCCCCGCGATCTACACGGCCTTCGACCGCTTCGCGATCAAGCCGAAGGTCAAGTCGGGGGCGTAGGCGGCGTCTCGAGGCGATGACTCCGATGGATTGCTGACAAAAGCTTCAACGCGCCGCGTCGTGACCCTTCTCGCGCGGCGCGTTTCTTCCTAAAATAATCTGTTTGACGGCGCCGCGGGCGGATAGCTCAGTTGGCAGAGCAGCGGCTTTACACGCCGCGGGTCGCAGGTTCGAGCCCTGTTCCGCCCATGCACCGCGCGGGCGGATTCGCCGTCGGCGGGGAGGATTGTTTTCATGCGCGTCGAAGCGTTTCGCACGCGAGTTCTGCGCACCAACACCTACGTCGTTGGGCCCGAGACGGGTCGAGATGTGGCCGTCATCGACCCGGGCGCGCCAGGGCCCGTGCTGGATTTCGTGCTTCGCGAGAATCTGCGCGTCGTCGCGATCATCAACACGCACGCGCATCTCGACCACGTCTGGGGGAATCACCCGCTGGCGGCGGCGACCGGCGCGCCGGTGATGATCCACGCCGACGATGCGGCGAAGGCGACGCGCGCGCATCCGTTGGCGTGGGCGGTGCGCGGCAAGCGCGCGTGGAGCCCCACCCCCGCGCGGCTGCTCGTGGGCGGCGATGTCATCAGCGTGGGGACGATCGACCTCGAGGTCATCCACACGCCGGGGCACACGCCGGGCGGCATCTGCCTGAAATACAAGAAGACGCTCTTCACCGGCGACTCGCTCATGGCCGGGGCGATCGGCAATACGGACAAGCCCGAGGACTGGAAGCGGCTCTCGACGGCGATTCAGGACCACCTCTTTGTCCTCTCGGACGACATCGCGGTGTGGCCCGGCCACGGCCCGCGCACGACCATCGAACGTGAACGCAAACTCAACATCTTCGTCCGCCACAGCCCCGAATTGATCGAACGCTGGCTGCTCGATTCGCTGCGCAGACCGCGAAAACGCAAGGACGCCGAAGTCTCGTGAAAAATTTGAATCCGGAACGGAATCATTCATCGCGGCCGGGACGACGATTGCGCCCCGTTGCCGTTGCGCTGCTGTTCGCCGCGTTTTTTGCGACCGCGTGCCGGCAGGACCCGGCGGCGCAACTCGTCGGCGACATGTACGGACTGATCGAGGAGTTCTACATCAGCGCCTCGTCGCCCGCGGACCTGACGGCGAATGCATTGCAGGGACTGGAGCGCTCGCTCGCGGCGAAAGCGTATCGCGAGAAGCTGGAGAAGGAGAAAGCGGAGAAGGACGCGGCGAAGGAGGCGGGGGAAGCCGCGCCATCGCCGGAACCTGAGACATCGCCCTCGCCCGCGCCGGCGGAGACGCCGCCCAGTCCCCATGGCCCGAACGCGGACCCGTCGGTCGGCGTGCCCGAAGAGCCGCCGCCCGAAGGCTCGCTCGACCCCTACGCGTTGCCCGAGGACGAGAACGGCGATCTTCCGCCAGGGCCGCTGCGCGTCGAGATCGACGGCCGTCGCGCGGTGCTGGCCATCGCGAACGAGACGCTCGCCATCGACATTCCCGAAGACCGCCGCGGCGCGGTGGACGCGTTCCTGCGCGCCTACGTTTTCGTGCGCGGAAAGCTCGACGACGGCGATCCCGAGGAGGAGCTGTTCAACGACGCGCTCGGCTTCATGACGTTCCGCCTCGATCCGCACTCACAGTACATGGCCGCGAGCCAATACACGCGACTGCGCGACGAAACGTCGGGGCATTTCGGCGGCGTGGGTATCGAAGTCGGCATGCGCTCCGATCAACTCACCGTCATCGCGCCGATCCCGGGCACGCCCGCCGCCAACGCCGGTCTGAAGCCGATGGACCGCATCGTTAAGGTGGACGGCGTCGAAACGCTCGGCCTGTCGCTCAACGAGGCGGTGGATATGATCCGCGGCGAGATCGGCACGAGCGTCACGCTCACCATGAAGCGCGCCGACGATCCGCCCTTCGAGGTGAAGCTTCTGCGAAGCGACATTCCCGTGAACACGATCAAGGCGGAACGCGTCGAAGGCGACATCGCGTGGATCCGGGTCTATTCGTTCAATCAAAACACCGGCGCGGATCTGCGTAAGGCGCTCGGGGAATTCGATCGCAAAGCCCCGCCGCTGCGCGGCGTCATTCTCGACATGCGCAACAATCCGGGCGGCCTGCTCGACCAGGCGGTCGAGGTGGCCGACGAATTCCTCTCGGCCGGCATCATCGTCAACACCATCGGCCGTGGTCGCCTGCGCGAAACCGAAAAATTCGCGACGATGCCCGGAGCCCGCGGCAACACGCCCGTCGTCGTGCTCATCAACAGCGTTTCGGCGAGCGGCACCGAAATCGTCGCCGGCGCGTTGCAGGACCACAAACGTGCGCTCATCCTCGGTACGCGCAGCTTCGGCAAGGGCAGCGTGCAGTCGATCTTCAAGCTTCGCGAGGACGCGGGGCTGCGTCTCACCACCGCGCTCTACTACACCCCCTCGGGCCGGTCGATTCAGGCGCAGGGCATCGTGCCCGACGTGCTGGTGAAACTCTCGCCCGAAGAAGAGCGCATGCTCGCGATGTACTGGTCCGAATCGGCGCTCTCGGGTCACCTCAAGAGCCAGGCCACGACCGAGAGCGAGGCCGACGTGGTGTGCGAGGCCGAGAAAATGCGCGCGCACTACCTCAAGACGGGCGCCATCGTCGAGGACGAGAACTTTCCCGAAAAAAGCGACTGGCTGCTCGTCTTCGCCCGCGAAATTCTCGACGGCGACGACCGGTCGATCCCGGCCATGACCGAGCGCGCACGCGGGATCGTGAACGGACTTTAAGGTCCGGCGTTCAGACGCCCCGCCTTCCGGCGCCCCTCGTCCTTGTCACGCCCGCGCGCGCTCCCTAAGATGCCGCGAAACGGGAGCTTCGGGTGCCGCTTCACGATATTCTGCTCATTTCGGCGGTCGCGTCATTCGCGGTATCGATGCTGCTGGTCGCCGTGCGTCTGCTCGCGCCCGACGGCACGAAACGCATCGTTTATCCCGGCGAGATCGTCGGTCAGGCCGACGAACCGGCGTCGGCGCTGCCGCTCGAAGATCGCTACCGCGAGCTGATCGAGCTGGGCATGATTCAGCTCGAACCCGAGGAGCACGTCGTGACCGGGTGCGGCATGCGTGGCGAGATCGAGGAGATCCTGATCGTCACGAACCGACGCGCGTTCATCCTGAATCGTCGATCCGGTGCGACGTTCTTCGCCAAGCACACGTTCAACATCGAAGATCTCAAGCCCGTGCCGTCGTCCGCGGGTCTGGTCGGCAACAAGATGATCCTGACCGACGGCGCGCAGACCCGCGCGATCGACTCGCCGGGGTCCGGCGGTTATCTGGCCGATGCGCAGGTGGTGGTGCGCGAACTCAACAGCCGCATTCGCGCGGCGAAACACGGCGTGACGCTGTAACGCGCGCCGCGCGAACACTCGTGGGGTGAAGTGATGAAACGCTCGTTCCTTGGGGTCCTGTCGGTCTGCGTCGTTGCGCTCTCGATCGGCGTCTTCGCGTGCGATGGCGGCGACGGCGACGGCGAGACGTCGTGGGATCAGCTTTCGGGTCAGGATGACGCGATCGATCAGTGCATCGCGCTGTGCGAATACGCGCTCGCCGACGAGCTGGATCTCTCCGACGGCCCGTGCCTGTCGGAAGAGGTGGTCGAGGACTGGGTGTGCGACGTGGCGCACAATCCGCGCACCGACGTGGATGACCTCGACACGAATCAGTGCGACAACTTCGGCGAGGGCGCGGCGCACTTCGTCGAGGTGACGCCCGATTGCGAATTCATCAAGGCCGGTTGAGCGGGCGAGGCGGCGCCGGGTCGCCGTTATCGAGATCGGAGTCGCGCCATGCTTCGAAATGACCTCACGTCGATTCTCGCAGTCCTCGCGTTCGCGTGTTTCGCGGCGGGATGCGGCGGCGGTTCGTCGTCGGATTCCGGCGACGGTGCTGACGGCGACGCAGTCGATGACGATTCGGTTACCGATGACGACGCGGCCGACGACGACGACACGTCGGTCGATGACGATACGACGGATGACGATTCATCCGATGACGATACGACGGACGATGACACGTCGGATGATGACGCCGACGACGACACGTCCGACGACGACGACGACGATACGGGGGATGATGACACGACACCGTGCCCCGACGCGGATGGCGATGGATACACCGACGCGGCCTGCGGCGGCGAGGATTGCAACGACGCCGATGACGCGGTGAATCCCGACGCGCTCGATGTGTGCGGCGACGACATCGACAATGACTGCGACGACACGGTCGACAATCCTGAAAATCCGCCGGTGGACCTGCCGGGATTCCTGCTTGGCGTGTGCGGCAGCGGCGGCGATCCCAAGGTGCTGTTGCCGGAACTGGGTATCGCATGGCACCGGCCCACGTTTTCGTGGATCTCGTTCGAACCGGAAGTCACCGATCCCGATCTGACGATGGCCGAGATCGAAGCCGATCCCACGATCATCGACGATTACATCGACGCGAAGAACTGGACGGGGATCGACGCGAACGCGAAATCCATGCTCGATGCGGGACTGACGCTCATGCCCATCGTCGGTCACGGCTACACGACCACGCTGCCCTATATCGATGGTGATCGCGCAACGCCGGATCGACTCGGCCGCGAGCAATACCTGGCGCAGCAATACCGCGAGGTGCGCGCGCTGGTGGAGCGCTACGACGGCGACGGCTACAAGGACGCGACCGACATCGTCATCAAATTCTGGCAGACCGAAAACGAACTGAATCAGGCGATGCTGACGGGCATCTACGGCTGGCGCTCACCGGAATGGTTCGACGCGTTCGCGTCGGCGTGGGGCGATTGGGATTTCATCACCGAGCTGCTCGCCACCCTTTACCGCGCCGTCCACGACGCCGATCCCGACGCGATCACCACGCAGAACCTGCACACCGACATCCATCCGAACTACTCGGCGCTACTGGGCCAGCCGTCGTGGATCGAGGCCGCGACCCTGTGGCGCGATTACGTCGACCTCATGGGCTTCGATGCCTACCCCAACTATTACGTGGCCGAGCCGGTGATGGGCGAGGTGGTGGGTGAGCGGGCCGAGACGATCGCCGAGGCGTCGTGCGGTAAGCCGGTGATCGCGATGGAGATCGGCTATCCCAAGGGACCGGTCGAATTGGGCTTTTCGGCCGAGTCGCAGGCCGATTTCATCGACGAGGCATTTCACGCGGCTTACGACGCCGGCGTGGTCGGGTACTTTCATTTTGGGTTGCAAAGCGCCGATGCCGACAGCGTGGACATCACGCCGGACGACATCGCGGCCCTCGCGGCGATCGGCCCGGATTTCACCGACGGACGCATCCTGCCCGTGCTCGCGTACCTGATCGCACACCCCGAGGTGATCGATCCGCATTTCCTCGATGTTCTTCAGAGCGTCGAGACCTACTGGGGCGTCGTCCACAACGACGGCACACATCAACCGGGCTTTGACGTTCTCTCCGATATCGCCGACGAGATCGCCGGGCGCTAACGCGGAACTAAAAATAACCTTTGGCTTTCCGCACGCGCGGCCAAGGCCGAGATTTTTCTTTTTTCCAAGTCAAAATTGTGATATTCGATACACACTAGATCCGGCGCGAAAGTGTGCGTTGGTCGATGTTTTGGATGTTTCCAAACTCTGGAGGTGGTGCGATGCGCGAGTGGATGTTGGTGCTGCCGGCGATTTGCACTGCGCTGTTCCTGCTCAGCGGATGCGGCGACGATGATGACGACAACGACACGGCTCCCTCCGATGACGATGTCGATGACGACGCCGATGATGACGCGGACGACGATGCCGATGACGACGTCGACGACGATGTCGATGACGATGCGGACGACGACTCGGCCTTCCCCGATCCCTTCACGGAAGACTTCGAGAGTTACGACTTGGGGACAACGCCCAACGGTCCGTGGTCGCCGGAGTATATCGAAGGCGCCCTCGCCTTCACTATCGTCGAGGCCGTGACCAAGGACGGATCCGGCCACGTTGTCGAATTCGACGATCCGGACGGATCTTCCTGGGGCGAGCTGCACGCGAATTTCCCCGAACAGACGAGCATGTTCACGCTGTCGTGGGATTGGTACTGGCTGTCGGGAGAAATGGCCTGCGTATCGGCGACGCACTCGGGCGGCGGCGGTTGGACCAGCCTGTTCGACGTGTGTCTCAATATCGCGCCCGACGCACACGTCGAGGCGATCAACGGCGAAGGACAGTGGATCGGCTGCGGCCTGACCGCCCTTGAAACGTGGCAGACGGTCAGCATGGTTGTGGACTCGTCCTCCATGACCTACTCGGTGCTGATCGACGGCGCGCCGAGCAGTTGCACCGACTTCGACTGGTACATGCAGAGCGGCCCCGTCGACAGCTTTTCGCTGATGGCGATCGGCGTTTACGACGGTCTTGCGCATTTCGACAACATAGCGCTCACGCACGACTGACGCGGAGGTTGCGATGATGAAACCGTTGGCATTGGCCGCGGCGGCCTTCATGGTTCTCGGAATCGTGCTCGCGGGGTTTGCCACCGCGCCGGAGGACGCCGGCGACTGCCCCGACGTCAACAGCCTCTGCTTCGACAAGGTCATGTACCTCTACGTCGAGTGCAATCTCTTTCTATACGACCCGGAGTCGGGAGAGCCGATCGACGTGGAGGATCTCGTCGCCGATTGTCAGGCGGGGACGAACGACTGGGTCAACGCCGTCATGAACTGCATCGCGGTTTTCTGCGGCGATGGGTGCGAGAAAGTCGGCGAGTGCATCGAGGAGGTGATTGGCGACGATGACGAAACCGCCGATGACGACGCCACCGATGACGACACCGACGACGACTGGCTGAATGACGACGAAACGGACGACGATGGCGACGACGACTCCGACGACCTGTGGGACGACGATGACGAAGGCGACGACGACACGACCGCGCCGACCCCCGCGCCGAAGTCGGACGACGATGATGACGACGATCCCTATGCCTGGTGCGCGTAAGCGCGAATGTGTTTGAAGAGAAGTTCGGCCGCTTCGGGAAACCGGAGCGGTCGATTCGCTTTTCAAGAGCAGGGGGCGCCGGTCAGTCGTCGCGAAAGGCGATGTCGGTGCCGGAAACCGGGCGCGCGAGAATCTCGAAGACGTGATCGCGCGCGACCTGCGCGTCGCGGTCCTGATAGAGCCGCTGATACATCTCCCAGTTGCGCAGAATCACTTTGACGTAGTGCCGCGTCTCGTCGAACGGGATGCGCTCGATGACCTCGTCATAGCGCCGCCCCGCGTTTTCGCCCCACCAGCGCGTGGCGCGCCCCGGTCCGGCGTTGTAGCCCGCCAGCGTGCGCGGCACGTCGCCTCCGGTTCCGTGGTAGGCGCGGGCGAAATACCACGTGCCGAAATCGACGTTGGTCTCGATGTCGTACAGATCGACCGAGCCCTTGATGCCGCGCTGTTTGGCGATGTAGCGCCCGGTCGAGGGGATCACCTGCATGAGTCCGCGCGCGGCCGCCCAGCTCTGGGCGTGCGTCTGAAACGCCGACTCCTGCTTCACGAGCGCGAGCATCAGAAACGGATCGAGATTCTTCTCGCGGGCATTCCGTTCGATCACGTCGGCGTGCAGCATGGGGAATTGCCGCCGCGCGACGAGCTCGTGCGGGTCGACGAGCGCCCCCGCGCGGATGTGCCGCGCCGCGAGATCGGCCATGCGGATCGAATCGAGTTGCTCGCCGCATAACGCGTAGGCCACTGAGAGCGGGTAGGGCAGCGTCGAGTCCTTCTCCGCGAGCGTCCGGACGAGATCAGCATGGCGCTTGAGCGACTCGCGCTGATCGGTCTCGGCGAAAGCGCGCATGGCCGCGAAGGCTCCGCGCGTCGACTTCGACGCGGTTTGCGCCGCGCCGCCCAGCGCCGCGAGCGCGCCTGCGTCCACGGCATCGCCGCCGCCGCCCGACTGCTCTGCGTTTTCGGGCAACGTCGGTAACCCGAGCCACGAACCCCACGCCTCGGCGAGAAAACGGTTGTCGAGCCAGCGCCGTGCGCGGAAATCGCCGTGCCCCATCGCCTCCAGGCGCGCCTCGGCGGCGAGCCCGTAGTACGTGCGCGGATATCGGTCGGCGAGATCGAGGTACACGCGCTCGGCCTCGTCCGGCATCTTCGCGCCTTCGGCGGAGCGGCCCCACCAGTAGAGCGCCCGGTCGGCGTCGGCGTGGTCGGGGTCGAATCGGTAGAGCGATTCGAGCAGGCGGCGCGCATTCTTGTCGTCGCCGCCCAAGTGCGCCGCGAATCCGCCGAACCACAGCGATTCGCGCGCGATCCATCCGGTCTTCGCCACCTGATGCGCGCGTTCGAAGTCCTGCGCCGCGACGCGGAAACGATCTTCGTTGAGCGCCATGTTTCCCGACGCCCACAGCGCCTCCGCCTCGACATATGACCCCGGCGCCACGCGGGCCGCGCCGAGCAGCAGCGCGCGGCGCATGTCGAAGTCGTCCTTCGCCGCCGCGCCCACCCGTGTGTCGTAGATCGTCGCGAGCGCCCGGGCGATCTCGGAGGTCGGGTTGCTTTTCTTCGCCGAGGCGAGCGCCGAGGTCGCCTGCTTCCAGCGCCCGCGATACATCACGCATCCCACCGCGCGCATTTCCAGGATCTGCGCGGTGTCGGAGCCCGGCGCCATGGCCTGCACGCGGTCCGCGATCCACCCGGCGGTCTGGAACCAGCCGTCGTCGAAATAGCGGTCGAACAACGCGGCCATCTCGCCCTGCGTTGGTGTGCGGGCAGATGCGCCCTTCGCGCGCAGTTCGTCCGCGAGTTGCCGCGCGTCTTTGACCACGGCGCTCTTGAATCCTTCGTGCGTTACAAGGTAAGCGTCGGCGAGCGCCTCGTGGATTCGTCCGGCGTCGGCGAGCGCTCGGGCGCGGCGAAGTGTCCAGATGTCCGGCGAGTCCTCCGGTCGGTCCGTGAGTCGGGAATCGATCACCGCGAAGGCGTCCGCGCCGCGATGCGCCCCAATCAGAGCGTCGGCGAGATATCCCCGAACGAGATCGGCGTAAACCGAATCGGCGTGGCGGCCGAGGAACTCGCGCGCTTCCTCGATGGTCTGCGCGCCGCCTTGATCCGCCATCAGGCGCACCTGCTCGAAGTGCGCCGCCTCGGCGAGCTCGCCGCCCGCCCGCGCGACGCGGTCGAACCCGGCGAGCGCGCTCGTCGTGTCGCCCGCCGCCAGCGCTTCGCCCGCGCGCACGAACTCGTCGTCGGCGATCACGGGCGCCGCCGCGCACACGAGCGCCAACGAAATCGTCATCGCTGCGATCGACGGGACGAGCGTGTGGAGCCGAATCATCCGTCTAAGGTACCGATTTTCCGCGCTCGGGCAAGGCGCGGGCGCGCGAACGATCCCGCTACGCTATTCGAGATCGTGAACCGCGAGCGCTGACTGGAAGCCGGCGTTGCTTCGCAGGATCGACCCCGCGTACGCGCCCGCCTCGGTGAGAAAACTCACGTAGTACGCTTTCTGATTATCCGAGGGATCGAGTTCGCCCGACCACAGGTCGGTCTTCGTGACCTCGAAGGGTTCGCGAATGTACGCCGTGACGGCGGTGTCCGTGCCCGTGTAAGGCCGATCGAGATCGTACAGCGCAATGAGTTCATCGACGGTCGGAAGCCGCCAGTCGGACTTGTCCGCCTCGTCGAGACCCTCGGCCCAATCCCGCGCGTCGTCCCACGTGAGCGCCGCGCCATTGTCCTGCGTCTTCCAAAGCAGGCATTCGCAGGTCATCGTGCCGTCGCCGTTATCCTCGCAGCCGTCCACGCACTCGGTTTGTTCTTCCTCGGCCGCGTCGTCGTCATCGTCGTCATCGCCGCCGCCGCCACATCCGATGGCGATCGTCGTCGCCGTCGCGAATACAAAAAGAATGCCGAACAGCGTGCGCATCGTCACGGATACCCCCGGGATTTCGAAGTGGAAAAAACAATCTAATGGAAGGCGGCGTTCGCGGGCAATAGCGGTCCGCGCGGAGCGTGGCGCGCGTTGCCTTTTGACGGTCGCCTGCTTATGATCCGCGCTTCCTTGGACCCCGGTTTGGGATCATGAAGAAAATCCGTCTCACCCCCGAACGGCGCGAGGCCCTGCGCGAGTCGTGGCCTGCGCTGGTCACGGCGCTGCTGTACGTTCTCGCGTTTCCCTCGGCGGGGTTGTGGCCGCTCGCCTTCGTGGCGCTTGCGCCCACGCTGGCGATCGCGCAGGGCGCGAAGACGACCGAACGCACGTGGTGGTTCGGTTTTGTCGCGGGGTTCGTCGGCAATGCGGGCAAGCTCTATTGGCTTGTCTACACCATCAATCATTACGGGCACTTCCCGCTGCCCGCGGCGCTCGTCGTGTTCTCGCTATTGTGCGGATTCCTCGGCGTCTTCTGGGGCTACACGTTTTGGCTCACCCGGCGCGTCGGCGAGCGCGTCGCCTTGCCGCTCTCCGTCGTCTTTCCTCTCGCATGGATGACGCAGGAGTGGGTGCTGACGTGGTTCCTCACGGGCTTTCCGTGGTCGATGATCGGCCATGCGCTCGTGGGTTGGCTGCCGATGGCGCAGGCCGCGGATGTCATCGGCGGCCTCGGGCTTTCGTTCCCCGTCGCCCTTGGCAACGCGGTGATCTACGAAATCTGGAAATTCGCCCGCGAACGCCAATCGCGGCCGGATCGCCGATTCCCCGTCGGCGAATTCGTCACCTTCGCGATGTGGGTCGTCGCGCTGGCCGTTTACGGCTTCCTGCGCATCCCCGCCATCGATCAGCAGATGGCGTCGGGACGCGCAATTCGCGTCGGGATGACGCAGGGAAACATCGACCAGAACGAGAAGTGGAACCCCGGCAATCAGGATCGCACCTTCGAGACCTACCTCGCGCAGGCGAAGAAGACCGTTGTGGACGGCGCGTCGCTCGTCCTGATGCCCGAAACCGCGCTGCCCTACTGGCAGACGCAGGGCCGCGCGTTGAAATCCGATCTGCGCGAATTCGTGGACGGCGTCGGCGCGTGGACGCTCATCGCGGTGCCGACGAAGGTGGAGAATCCCGACGATCCGGAGTGGCCCTACAAGTACAACTCGGTGGTGCTGGCGTCGCCCGACGGCGATTTGTCGGACTGGTACAACAAGCACCGTCTCGTGCCTTTCGGCGAGTACCTGCCGCTGAAAAAACTCTCCGTGCCGTTGGTGAAGTGGCTGCGCTCAATCCCGGCGCTGTCCAAGCTGCGCCTCAGCGCGGGATTTTACCCCGGCGAGGAGTACATCGTCTTTCCGCACCCCGAAGGCCGCTTCGGCATGGCGATCTGCTACGAGATCATCTACCCGGGCATCGTGCGCAAGGTCGTGAACCTCGGCACCGACTTCATGGTGACGATCACCAACGACGCGTGGTTCGGCGACACCAGCGCGCCGCATCAACACTGGGATCAGGTGCGCATGCGCGCCATCGAGCACCGCAAATATTTCGCGCGCTCGGCGAACACGGGCATCTCGGGCGTGATCGACGCGGCGGGCCGCACCAAGTCCGCGACCGGAACCTACGTGCCCGCCGCCGTGACCGACGACGTGCGTACGATGAATGTGCAAACGATCTACTCGCGCCTCGGCGATTGGTTTCAATGGGTGTGCGTGTTAGCATTCCTGGCGTTTTCGGCCATCGCGTATGCGCGGGCTCGCCGCGCGCGCGCCGCCGACGGAGTCTGACGTGGAATACGATCTCAAGGTTCGCGTGGATGGTGTCATCGATCGCATCGAGGACATCCGGAGGTATCTTTGACCTCGACGGGCAGCGAGGAGAACTCGCGCGGATCGAGGAACAAACCACCGTGCCGGAATTCTGGAGCGACGTGAAAGCCGCGAACGCGGTGATGAAGCGGAAAAAAGACCTCGAAGGGTCGATTCGCAAGGTCGAAAACCTCCTTTCCAAAAGAGAAGACCTCCTGGCCGGTTTCGAGTTGCTCGAAGCCGATCCCGATCCCGGTCTCATGGCCGAGAATCTGGCGCTTCTCGATCAGATCGAGATCGACGTCACCGCCGCCGAAGTCGCGATGCTGTTCAGTGCCGAGGCCGACAAGGCGCCGGCGCTGTGCGAAATCAACGCGGGAGCGGGCGGAACCGAGGCGCAGGACTGGGCGCAGATGCTGCTGCGCATGTATCTGCGCTGGGCCGAGGGGCGCGGATTCCAAACCGAGATCTTCGACGAGCAGCCGGGCGAAGAGGCGGGCATCAAGTCGGTGACCTTCGCCGTGCGCGGAGAAAACGCCTACGGGCTTCTCAAGGCCGAGGCGGGCGTGCATCGGCTCGTGCGCATCAGCCCATTCGACTCCAACGCGCGGCGGCATACGAGCTTTGCGAGCTTCTTCGTGTATCCCGACATCGAGGACGAGATCGAGGTCGAGATCGAGGACAAGGACCTGCGCATCGACACCTTCCGCGCCTCGGGGGCTGGCGGCCAGCACGTCAACAAGACCTCGTCGGCCATCCGCATCACGCACTTCCCCTCGGGCATCGTCGTGCAGTGCCAGAACGAACGCAGCCAGCACAAGAACAAGGCTTACGCGATGAAGATGCTCAAGGCGCGGCTCTACCAGTTGGAAGAGCAGAAGCGTCAGACCGAACGCGACAAGGTCAACGAGCAGAAGACCGATATCGCGTGGGGCAATCAGATCCGGTCGTACGTGCTCCAGCCGTACCGCATGGCGAAGGACCACCGCACGAATCACGAAATCGGCGACGTGGACAAGGTGCTGAACGGCTATCTCGACGAGTTCATCAACGAGTTCCTCATCACGCGCAAGAAGAAGGAATCCACGGCGCACGGCTAGCCGGGATCGCCGGCGCCGACGCGCGGCATTGTTTCGTCGCCATGAATCACGAGTCGCAAAACGGCGTCGTTCCGCATTCCGCGCTTCCCGCCGCGGTCCCGGATTACGTGAGCGTGTGGCGCGTCGCGCGCCACCTTCACCGGCTCAATCGACTGCGCCGGCGCGGCGATCGCGAGGCGGTGCTCGCCCTGCAGCGGCAAAACACGCAGCGCCTGCTGCGTTTCGCGCTCGAACGTTGCGGCCATTACCGCGACCGCTTCCGCGGCGACGCCGCGTCACCACGCCTTGCCGATTTCGAACCGACGTCGAAGACGGCGCTGATGAACGACTTCGACCGCGTTGTCACCGATCCGCATCTGCGCCTCGCGGACCTGCGCCGCTTCGTCGAGGACCCCGGGCGCGTCGGCGAAATCTATCGCGGGCTCTATGTCGCGGCCCACACGTCGGGCTCGTCGGGGGAGCGCGGCGTCTTCGTCATCGATCAGTTCGGTTGGGAACTCGGGCAGGCGCTCGCCGTCAGCGGCACGGGAATCCCCGATTTCCGGTGGGGTTGGGCGCGCGCGATGCTCGCCCCGCTGTGGCCGCTCCACGCCGCCACCGTCATTCCGACGGGCGGGCATTTCGCCAGCGTGCTCATGCCGCGAATCCGCTCGACCTGGACGGATCGCATCGTTCGGATGGACGAGATCGAGATCAGCGAACCCTTCGACGAGATCATCACGAAGATCAACGCCATGCGTCCCTTCGCGCTCCACTCGTATCCGACGATGCTCGCGGAGCTCGCCAACGCGCGCCTCGACGGACGGCTGAAGGCGCGCCCGTGGATTCTCACCGCGGGCGGCGAGCCGTTTACGCCCGAGATCGTCGCGCGCGTGCGCCGCGCGTGGCCGGGCATCGTGATCTTCGACATCTACGCCTGCACCGAGGTGCTCTCGATCGCGCGTTCGTGCCCGCAGGGACGCTATCACGTCAATGAGGATTGGGTCGTCGTCGAAAACGTCGACCACAAAGGCCGCCCGGTGCCCGCGGGCGAACGCGGCGACAAGGTCCTGCTCACGCACCTGTTCAACTATCTCATGCCCATCGTTCGTTACGAGATGTCCGACTCGGTGACGTGGGACGAGACGCCCTGCCCGTGCGGATCGCCGCTCGCCCACGTGCGCATCGAGGGACGAACCAACCACACCCTCGTTCTACCCGGGCAAACCGGCGGCGATGCGCGCCTCGTGCCGCTGCCGATCCTCGTGGCGTTTCTCGAAGTGCCGAATCTGCGCACCTATCAGGTCGTGCAGACGGGTCCGGGCGCGATCGAAGTGCGTTACGTGCCCGATGTCGGCGCGTCGCCCGAGCGCGTGGAGGCCGACATCGACCGCGTGCTGCGCGCTCACCTGCGCCGCAACGGCGCGGACGATCGCCGCGTCGCCATGACGAGTCTGCGCGTCGAGACGATCGAGCGCGACCCGCGAACGCACAAGATCACCCAGGTCGTCAACATGACGGCCGCCGGGACGACGCCGGAGCGGGGGATCGCATGAGCGTGAGGCGGGCGAAAACATGAGCGTGGGGCGGGTTCTCGCCGTGGATCTCGGCCGCGCGCGAATCGGCATCGCCGTGTCCGACGGACTGCGCCTCGCGGCGAATCCCGTGTGCGTCGTTCCCTCGCGCGGCGATGAAGCCGATCTGGAAAACGTCGCGCGGCTCGCGAACGAACACGAAGCCGTCGAAATCGTCGTGGGGCTTCCGCTCAACATGGACGGCACCGAGAGTACGGGGTCGGCGCACGCGCGCGCGTTCGCATTGCGACTCGCCGCGCAAACCGGCAAACCCGTGTGGCTGATGGATGAGCGCCTCACAAGCGCGGCGGCGGAAAATCTGTTGCTGGCCGAGGGCGTGCGCGGCAAGAAGCGCAAGGCGCGCGTGGACAAGGTGGCCGCGGCGTTCATCCTTCAGGCGTTCTTGGATCGCCCCGGCGAGGCGGTGCCGACATTCGCGAGCGGAGTGGGATCGTGACGGCGCGGCGATTCTTCGCGGGCGCGCTGGCGCTGGCGGGCTTGCTGGTCGTCGTGACAGGCGTCGCCGCGCATCTGCTCGTCGGTCCCACGGCGCCGGGCGAGCCGGTGCTGGTGGAGATCGAGCCGGGCACATCGTTCATGCAGATCGCCGCGCGTCTTGAAGACGCTCGGCTCATCCGGTCGCGCACCGGTTTCCTGCTCGTCGCCAAGCTGCGCGGCCAGGCCGCGCGGCTGCGCGCGGGGGAGTTCGAAATCGCGCGCGGCCAGAGCGCGCTCGCCGTGCTCGAGCACCTCGTGACCAGTCCGGTCGTGCAGCGACGACTGACGATCCCCGAGGGCTGGACGGTCCGGCAGATCGCGACGGCGATGATTGACCAGCGCGTGGACGACGCCCCGGCCGTGCGTGCCGCGCTCGCGGACGGCGCGTTCGCGCGTGCGATGGATGTTCCGGCGGATTCCTTCGAGGGCTACCTGTTTCCCGACACGTATCAGTTCACCAAGGGCTATGGCGCGCGGCGGATGATCGAGGCGATGGTTCGGCGATTCTTCGATGTGTACGGCGGGGAGTTTCGCGCGCGCGAACGCGCCGCCGGCCTGACGACGCACCAGGTCGTCACGCTTGCGAGCATCGTCGAAAAAGAGACCGGCGCGCCGGCGGAACGCCCACTCGTGTCCCGCGTGTTCCTCAACCGCCTCGCGCTCGGGATGCCGCTGCAATCCGATCCAACGGTGATCTATGGTCTTGGCGAGCGCTATACGGGCAAGCTTCGGCGCACCGATCTGAGCGAAGCGACGCCGTACAACACCTATCGCATCCCAGCTCTGCCGCCCGGGCCGATCGCGAGCCCGGGGCGCGAGTCGCTGCGCGCCGTGCTCTGGCCCGCGGAGTCGAACGCGCTTTACTTTGTTTCGCGCAACGACGGCACGCACGCGTTTTCGGCGACCTACGCCGAGCACCGCGTTCTTGTCGATCGCTATCAACGGTCGGGGGCGAAGTGACCCTCACCCCGCCTCCGGCACTCCTCTCCCGTCTGACGGGAGAGCGGACGGGGGTGAGGGCATCGAACTCCTCGACTCCAAGTTCGCTTGCCGCTAATTTGTCGGCGATTCGATTCGGGGAGCGTGCGATGGCTGATGTGGTGACGGTGGCGGTAGTACAGCAGCGGACGAGCGGCGATTGGGAGAAGGACCGCGACCGGGCCGCGCAGCGGCTGGAATACGCCGCGTCGCAGAACGCGGTGCTCGCCGTATTCCCGGAACTCTTCGGTTGGAATTGGTTCGCGGACGGGATGGATAAGAACGCGTTTCGTCTCGCCGAAACCCTCGACGGGCCGCGCGTCGAGAACTGGCGCGAGCTTGCCCGCGCGCACAAAATCGCGGTCGCCGCGCCGTTGTTTTTGCACGACGGGCAGGGGCTCTATCACAATGCCGTGGCCGCAATCGACGCGACCGGCGAGATCCAGGGTGTATATCGCTCGGTGCACGTGCCGCAGATTCCCGGATGGGAAGGAAAATTTTATTTCGCCGACGGCGACGACTTTCCGGTCTTCACGTTCGACGGCATCCCCATCGGGTTCCTGATCTGTTGGGACTCGTTTTTTCCCGAGGCGTTTCGGGCGCTCGCCCTGCGCGGCGCGCGCGCGATCGTCGTGCTGACCAGCGCGACCGGCGGCAACGAGGACCTGTGGACGCGCTCGCTCATGGCGAACGCCTTTTTCAACGGCGTGTACGTGCTGCGCGCGAACCGCGTGGGCGAGGAGGAACACGTGTCGTTTTGCGGCGCGTCGTTCGCCGCCGCGCCGACCGGCGATCTGCTCGGCGAGCCGATGGGCGAGGTCGAAGGCGTGGGCCTGTATTCCATCGACCGCAAAGCGGTCGAACTCACGCGGCGCGAATTTCCCTTCCTCAAAGACCGGCGCACGCGGGCGTATTTCGATCTCGCCGAATTGGTGGTGAGACGGCGGGAGTAGGGGAGCGGCGGTTCCGCCGCGCGCCCTCACACCTTCATAAAACGCCGATCGGCATGAAGGGCGCGGTCGAAGGTTGCGACGCGCTCGCACCCGGTGGCGATGGCCGATTCGGCGATCAGATAGTCGGAGAAGTCCCCACGCTTCGCGGTGTAGTTGTCGAGCGCCGTACGCACGCGCCCGGCCGACTCCATCACCACGTGGCGCGCGGCGACGAGGGCGCGGAGCACGCCCGCGATCTCGGCGCGCGAGAACCCGTACGCGCGATCGAGCACCCACACGGTTTCGCACAGCACGATGTCGGCGACGAAAAAGCGCTCGCCCGCGGCGATGCCCCGCTCGATCAATGCGCGCGCCCGGCGCGATTGCGCCGCGTCGTCCGCGACCAGAAAACGGACGAGCACGTTCGTGTCGAGGGCTATCATCGTTGATCCGCGCCGCCGCGAATCGCCGCATCCATCCCCGCGAGCGTGACGCCCTTTTTTCGCGGTCGCAGTTTGCCGTGAAGATCCCGCAGATCGACGGATCCCGCCGCCATTTCCGCCACGCCGTCATCGCGCAGTCGAAATGTCACGCGGTCGCCGGTGCCGAGCCGCATCGCGTCGCGAACCGTCTTCGGAATCGTGATCTGCCCCTTGACCGTGAGCTTTGCGCTCGATGTCGTCCGCGCGTTCGCCATGGGAATCCTCCTGGTCCGGTACGTTCTCATGAAATAGTAAGGAATATAGTAAGGAAACGCAAGAACCGTCGGGCTTGAAGTGTAGCCGGCGGCCTCAATCGTCCATTCGGCCAAGGACACCGTACGCGCGCCTATATCGATCTCGCCGAGTTGGTGGTGAGACGCAGAGATTGAGCGTCGGTTGTGCGTCAGTCGACGAGTTGCCCCAGGACATCGGTGCTGGTGATTTCGCCCGAAAACGGGATCGAGGCCAGCGCGTCGGCCACATCAGGCGGAATCTGAAACTTGAGCGCCACGTTGCGTTCGTTGACGCCTCCGTAGCCGTGGAATCCGCCGCCGTCGTAACCCAGTTGCAGGTAGTTTTCAAAACCGAGTTCGCGGCCCTTTTGGGCGAGGATGTCGGCGTTGTCGCCGTCGATCGGCCAGTGGTCGAACAGCGTGGAATAGACCGTGCCGGTGCCGTCGCGGTTGTCGACGATCTCGAAAATCCGCGCCTGCTGGGGGAATGAACAGATCGAGGGCGTCTGCACCTCCCAGTATCCCGCGCCCGGATCGCCGCCCGGCTTTGGGTAAGCCGTCACGTCATTGACGTGGCCGTGGCCAACGAGATGCAGGATCACGTTGGGATGCGCGTTGAGGACGTCCGACATGCGCTGCGTGCCCACAAGCATCAATTCCGCGGGGTGGTGGGACGCGACGACGACCAGGACCTTGTCGGCTTCGGCTTCGTCGAGTTCGTCACGCAGCCACTCGAGCTGGCGAATGCTCATTCCGCCTTCCGAAACGATGGCCGCGTCCATGGTGTCCAGCACGAGCATACGAAGCGGCACGTCGCCGCCGAGATCCACGCGATACCATCCTCCGTCTTGGGCATCGACGACGTCGTCGCCGTTGTTGTCGGAAAACCCGTGGCCGTGTGCGGCAAAAAGCGGAATGACCCCTTCGGGTCCGAGAAACTCGCGGGCCGAATCGGCGGCCACATCCACGCCGTCGTCGGTCGGATCCTCGGGAGTGCCCGCGGTGTACAGATCCACGTCGAAACGCGGGTCGATGTCGTTCGTCCATTCGGGATCGAAGGTCATCAGCCAAAGAATCGATCGCCAATTGATCGGGATGCCGTAAAGGCCGCCCCACGTGTTCACGGTGGCATCGGGATTGTCGATCAGGTATTGCGCGAGTGCGCCGACGCCGGGGATGAAGCCGAAGCGCGAGCGCGTCCCCACATATTCGGCTGCGGAAAAATATCCAAGCCGCCCGCCGGGCGTGAAACCGCCGTTGTTGAGGACATCGTGATTGCCGATGGCGAAATACCACGGCAGGGGCTCGCCGTTCGCGCGGCGCAGTCCGCCCGCGCGGAAGTCGGCGTTGGAATTCGGAAGACCCGCGCGTTCGAAATGGTTGATGTTGTTGCCGTCGGCGTCGGTTTCCTGCGCGCCGAAATGGCGTTCGCCCCGGTTGCGTCCGGTGTCGGGATTGATGTCGAGATCGCCGCTGTCAGGCCGCGCCCAGCCCGGCATGCCGGAGATGAGGCCCGTGCCGTCGAGGATATCGATCATCAGTTCGATCTCGTTACGCTGCGCGTTGTCCGCGCCGTCGCCGAGAACGAGGGCGAGATCGAAGTCGCGATCGTAGTCCGTCTGGATTCGGTTGGAGGTTCGGACGATGGCATTGAATTGCTGCGCCGTCAGATCTTCCTGCGGGCGGAAGACGTATTCGAACATGCCGAAGAGCACCCACCAGGCGTCGAAAAATGTCAGCCGGGTCGGCGATTCCTCGTCCACGATCTGCGGGTCGGCGATGGAAAGAAAATAGGTGATGGAAAGCGGTTCGGCGCCGCCGGGATCGCGCGTGGGCAAGGCGCCGAGGTCGTTGCGTTCGATGTGGGGCTCGCCGGGTCCTTCGCCGAGCGCCCACGTGTCGCCGGACTCCGTGGGGATGATGGTCTTGTCGAGGGTCGTGGGAACGATCCCATCAAAGGGGTCGCCGGTGTCGTCATCGCCCGCATCGTCGTCGATCACATCATCGTCGCTCTGATCGTCGTCGGCCTGGTCGTCATCCACGGTGTCGTCGTCCGCGTCGTCGTCGGCGTCCGGCGAGTCGTCGTCAGACGAATCGCGTTCGCCGCAACCGGCCGGAATGACGAAACACGCGGCGAGAAAAACGACTGCAAAGCGCATCGTCACGCGAACCAACCCCAACAGTGATGTGGTTTGATTGTCCCGGTCGTTGGAATCGATGTCAATTGAGCTGGGCGGGTTGATTCTTAGATCAACATCCGTACGGGATCGTTCTCCACGACATTCGCGAGCGTCCCGATGCCCTCGACCGTAATCTCGACTCGGTCGCCCGCGACAAGCGGGCCGACGCCCGCGGGCGTGCCCGAGGCGATCACGTCGCCGGGCATGAGCGTCATGACGCGCGAGATGAAGGCGACGAGTTTGGGCACGTCGTGGATCAGGTCGCGTGTGCGGCCGGACTGCCGAATTTCGCCGTTCACGCGCGCCTCGACGCCGAGATCCGCGGGGTCGAGTTCGGTTTCGATCCACGGCCCGAATGGGCAGAAGGTGTCGAAACTTTTCGCTCGGGAAAACTGCACGTCCTTTCGCTGCAGATCGCGGGCGGTCACATCGTTCACGCACGTGTAGCCGAAGATCACCTCGCGCGCGCGGTCCGCGGGTACGTGTCGGCAGGGTCGCCCGATCACCACGCCGAGTTCCGCCTCGTGATCCACGCGTTCGGAATCCGGCGGACGCAGGATCGTTCCGCCGTGGTTGAGAACCGCCGACGGGGATTTGAGAAAGATCATTGGTTCCGCCGGCGCGGCCTTGCCCATCTCCGCTGCGTGAGCGTGATAGTTGACGCCGATGCAGACAATCTTCGAAGGACGGCAGGGCGTGAGCAACTGCACGGCGGCGAGTTCCAGATCATTCGCGCCGACGGGCTCGGGGCGGTAGACCGGCGCATCGGGCGCGCTCCACATGAAGGGGTCCTTCACCGGCGCGATCCGATCGCCCGTCAAAATCCCATAGCCCGATCCCGATTCGTGTCGGTAACGAACGATCCGCATCGTGTGCTCCTTCGGCGGATCTAAAGACCGAGGACGTCGCGCATCGAGTGCAGACCCGGTTCGCGGTTTTGCAGCCACAGCGCCGCGCGCAGCGCGCCGCGCACGAAGGTCTCGCGGCTCGACGCCCGGTGCGTGAGCGTGACGCGCTCGCCGTCGCCGAGGAAATGCAGATCGTGGTCGCCGACCACGTCGCCGCCGCGCACCGCGAGCACGCCGATCTTGCCGCTTGATCGTGGGCCGACGTGGCCCTCGCGGCCGAAGACGAAGGCGTCGTCGCCGAGTTCGAGCGACTCGGCCACGGCCCGGGCGAGCGCGAGCGCGGTGCCTGACGGTGCGTCGACCTTGTGCCGATGATGGGCCTCGACGATCTCCACGTCGAAGTCCTCGCCCAGCACACGCGCGGCGCGTTTGGCGAGGGCGATGAGCAGATTCACGCCCACCGAGAAATTCGGCGCAAAGACCGTTCGCGTCCCTGCCGCGATGCGCTCGAACTCCGCGAGCTGGTCGCCCGCGAATCCGGTGGTGCCGCAGACGTAAGGGATATTTCGGTCGGCGCAGATTTTCACGTGCGTCAGCGACGCGTCGGGCGAGGTGAAGTCGATAACGACGTTCGCCGCGACGACGCAGTTGAGCAAATCGTTTTCGAGCGAGCAATTGATCGGACGACCGAAGAGTTCGAGGCCGATGTCCTTGCCGACGTGCGGATGGTCGTGGCGCTCGGTCGCGCCGTAGAGCGCGTAACCGGGCGTTGTGTGCAGCGCGGTGGCGAAGAGCCGCCCCATGCGCCCCAGCGCGCCCGTCACGACGCCCTTGATGCGCGGTGCCTCGCTCTCGTCCCGCTCGATTTCCATGCTCGACATGATGAACCCCTCGCGGCGCGGATTTTCCGAAACGGCGCAAAATGTGTCGGGTTTGGGCTGGCGGGTCAAGTGCGTTCGAAAAGTCGCGAGCGCTATTTGCCGATGCAGAACCGGCTGAAAATCGCGCCGAGCACGTCGTCGGGCGTCGTCTCGCCGACGATCTCGCCCAGCGCGCGCGCCGCGTCCGCGATTTCGAGCGCGGTGATGGCGGGGGACGAGCCCGCGGCGAGTGCGGCGAGCGCGGCGTCGAGGTGCGCGATCGCGTCGAGCGTGCGTTGCTCGTGCCGCTCGCTCGCGAGCAGCGCCTCGTCGCGCCCCGAGGCCGCGTCACCCAACGCCGCGCGGGCCATTTCGGCGGCCAGCGCGTCGAGCCCCGCGCCGGTCATCGCGCTGACGTTGAGCACGCCCGGCAGCGCGGCGAGGTCGCATTTGTTGGCGACGGCGACGATCGGCACGGACGGCAGCGCCTCGCGCAGCGCGCGGTCCTCTTCCGTCTCGCCCGCGGATGCATCGATCACGAAAACGACCAGGTCGGCTTCGGCGATGCGCTCGCGGGTGATCTCGATGCCCTGCGCTTCCAGGCGTTCGGCCTCGCGCCGAAGTCCCGCGGTGTCCACCAGCCGAAACGGGACATCGGCCAGCACCGCGTCATCCTCGATCGCGTCGCGCGTGGTGCCCGGTTCCTCGGAGACGAGCGCGCGCCGCCGGCCCACCAGGGCGTTGAGCAGGCTCGACTTGCCGACGTTCGGCCGCCCCGCGATGACGGCGAGCGCGCCGTCGCGGAAGACGCGCGATCGCGTGTATCCGGCGGCGAGTGCCGCCAAATCGCGCCGCGCCGACTCGATCGGCTCTACGATCGACGCGGTTTGAACGTCGCCCACGTCGGCGTCCTCAAAGTCGATCTGCGCCTCGACGAGCGCCTTGGCCGAGATCAGCCGTTCACGCAAGTCGCGCAGCCGCCCGGAGAGCGCGCCCGCGAGCCTCGCGCTCGCCGCCCGCAACGAGGCCTCCGATCGCGCGTGAACGACGTCGAGAATCGCCTCGGCCTGCGCGAGATCGATGCGCCCCGATTCGAGCGCCCGCCTCGTGAACTCCCCCGGCTCGGCCATGCGCGCGCCCAGCTCGCGCAGCCTCGCGAGCATCGTCGCGGGGGCGGCGCGTCCGCCGTGCGTGTGCAGTTCGACGACATCTTCACCGGTGAAACTCGCGGGGGCGGGGAAGTGGACGAGATACCCGTCGTCGAACGTGCGGTCGTCGGCGTCGATGAATCGGCCGTACGTCATCGCGCGCGGTTCGATTGGGCTGGGCCGGGCCGTGCGAAACGCGCCCATGGCCAGGGCCAGGCACCCCGGTCCCGAAAGGCGGACGATCGCCACACCGGCCACGCCGGACGCCGTGGCGACGGCCGCGATGATGTCCCGTGATGCGCTCATGCGGGATTCGGGGAGTTTCGGCGGCGAAGAGGGCGGACGAAGGGCAATGGTCAATAGAGCGTTGTGAGAGGAGGCTGAATCACTCGGGCCACTGTCCTTCGTCCATTTCGTTCTGATTCATCCCGCCCGGCGTCGGGGCAGGCTCACTTTGCCGCCGGTCCGTATTGTGCCACGGAATCGGCGATCTCGCCAGAAAATTGTTCGTAATTCTTGATGAAACGTCCGGCCAGATCACGGGCTTTGCGGTCGTAGGCTTCAGGGTCTTTCCACGTGGCGCGCGGATCGAGCACATCTTTCGGCACGCCGGGCACTTCCAGCGGCACCTCGAATCCGAACGTGGGATCGACGCGCGTCGGGACCGCCGCGAGGCTGCCGTCGAGCGCGAAATTCACCAGCGCACGGGTGTGTTCGATTTTCATGCGCTTGCCCTCGCCGTAGGGACCGCCGGACCAGCCGGTATTGACGAGCCAGCAATGCGTGTCGTGCGTTTCGATGTATCTCTTCAGCAGCAGCGCGTAGGTCGTGGGGTGGTGGACCATGAAGGGCGCGCCGAAACAGGTCGAGAACGTCGCCTGCGGTTCCTTGCCGAGCCCCTTTTCGGTCCCGGCGACCTTGGCGGTATATCCCGAGAGGAAATGATACATCGCCTGGCCGGTGGTGAGGCGCGAGATCGGCGGCATCACGCCAAACGCGTCGCACGCGAGCATGAGGATGTTCTTGGGGTGCTCGTACACACCCCCGATGAGCGCGTGTGGGATGTGCGTCAGCGGGTAAGCCGCGCGCGTGTTTTCGGTCAGCGAATCGTCTTCCAGATTCAGACGGCGCGTGTTCGGGTCGGCGAAGCCGACATTCTCGAGAATCGTGCCGAACGTGCGCGTGGTCTGGTAGATCTCGGGCTCGGATTCCTTCGAGAGCTTGATGACCTTGGCGTAGCAGCCGCCCTCGAAATTGAAGATGCCGTCGGGTGCCCATCCGTGTTCGTCGTCGCCGATCAGATCGCGGCGTGGGTCCGCCGAGAGGGTCGTCTTTCCCGTGCCCGAGAGCCCGAAGAAGAGCGCCGTGTCGCCGTCCGGGCCGCGATTCGCCGAGCAGTGCATCGGCATGACGCCCTTGGTGGGCAGCAGGTAATTGAGCAGCGTGAAGACGCTCTTCTTGATCTCGCCGGCGTAGCTGGTGCCGCCGATCAGGATCAGCTTTTTCGCGAAGTTGAGGATGATGAAGGTCTCGCTGCGCGTGCCGTCCACGTCGGGTTTCGCGTGGAAATTCGGAGCGTTGATGATCGTGTAGTCGGGCTCGAAGTTTTCGAGCTCCTCGCCCCGGCACTGGATGAACATGTTGCGCGCGAAGAGGCTGTGCCACGCCGTCTCGGTGATGACGCGGATGTAGGCCCTGTGGTCGGGATGCGCGCCCGCCCGGCAATCCTGCACGAACAGGTCTTTGCCCTGCAGATACGCGGTCATGCGGTGGAAGAGCGATTCGAATCGGTGTTCGTCGAACGCCTTGTTGACGTCGCCCCACCACACCTCGCCCTGGGTGGACGCTTCGCGGACCACGAATTTGTCGTTGGGCGAACGCCCGGTGTGACCGCCCGTGCGTACGACGATCGGCCCCCTGTGCGCGATGATGCCTTCGCGGTGCCGCACCACCTGCTCGTAGAGCGCGGGGGTGCCGAGGTTCCAGTATTCATGACCGACGTTGACGATGCCGTGAAGGCTCAGATCGTAGCGAGGCACGCGGCTAGCCCCTTCGGGTAGAGAGGAAGGATTTTCCGGGCGAGACGCGACCCAATTCCATTCGCCCGCCCGTTCAATAACATAGTTCGCCGCGTGCCGACAATTCGTTTTCGCCGGTTTCGCGCGGGCGCGCGTTTTGACACGCCCCATGGCCGCGACTAATATACGGCCCGTTTTCAGCAAGCCGCCTTTCGCGGCGATTTCAGGGCACGCCATGGCACGTTTCAGGTTCATCGCGACCGCGGTCGCGGTCGTCATCGGGTTTGCGCCCGCCGGATGCTCCAAACTCGTCCAGAGCCGTGTCTCGGGGATTGTCGATAACCTGTCGACGGCGGTCCAAAAACAGAAGGACCCCGAGCTCGTCCGCGACGGCGCCCCGGCGTTCCTGCTGGTCGTCGACGGCGTGCTCGAAGGCGATCCCGATAACGAACGCTACCTGTCCGGCGCGGCGCAGATCTACTCGGCGTATACGTCGGCGTTCCTCGTCGGCAAGGAGCCGGAGCGGGCGAAAATCCTCTCCGACAAGGCCCGCGACTATGCGATTCGCGCCATGGCCCTGCGCAACCCCACGTTTGCGGCGCTGCACGATCGTCCGTACACCGAATTCGCGCCGTGCCTGTCGACGTTCACCAAGGTCGATGTCCCCGCGCTCTTTCTCGTCGTGAGCACGTGGGCGACATGGATTCAGGCGCACGCCGACGACATGAACGCCATCGCCGATCTCGCCAAGGTCCAATCGATGACGCAGCGCCTGCTGGAACTCGACGACGCATACTCGTACGGCAGCCCCCACCTCTACATGGGCGTCCTGCACACGCTCATTCCGGCAGCGCTCGGCGGACGGCCCGAAGACGGCAAAAAGGAATTCGAGGCGGCCCTGCGGCTCGGTCGCGGAAAATTCGTGATGACCTATGTTCTCTACGCGAAGCAGTATGCCCGCCCGGCTCTCGATCGCGAATTGCACGACCGGCTGCTGACCGAGGCGCTCGCGATTCCGGCCGACGTGGTGCCCGAACTCACGCTTGTGAACACGCTCGCCCAGCGCGAGGCGAAAACCCTGCTCGACGGTTCATCCGACTGGTTCGGTGAGCCCATGGCCGAAGAAGGAGAAACCCCGTGAAAAGACCCGTCGTTGTTTTCGTCGCGGTACTGGCGCTTTGCGCCCTCGTCGCGCCCGCATACGCCCAGACCGTTCTCAAGATCGCGACGCTCGCCCCCGAGGGCACCGACGCCGTGAAGGCCATCAACGCCGCGGGACAGGAGATCGCCACCGCCACGCAGAACCGCGTGAAGATCCAGGTGTTTCCCGGCGGCACGCAGGGCAAGGACGACACGATTCTGAAGAAGATGAAGATCGGCCAGATCGACGGTGCGACGTTCACGGCGGGCGGCATCTCGTCGGTCTATCGCGATTTCCAGATCATGAGCCTGCCGCTTCTGTTCCGCTCCTACGACGAGGTCGATCACGTCCGTCCGCAGATCGAGCCGGTCATCATGGCGGGACTCGAAAAAGCGGGCTACGTCCCGGTCGGCAATATCGAGGTGGGCTTCGCCTACCTGATGTCGAAGTCGCCAATCAAAACGCTTGGCGATCTGAAGGGCAAAAAAATCTGGGTCCCGGAAAATGACCCGATCAGCAAGACGGTCTTCGAGGAGATGGGCGTGCCGGCGATCCCTCAGCCGATTTCCGACGTGTTCACGAGCCTCAAGACCGGCATTCTCGACACCTACGCCAACCCGCCCGTCGGCGCGGTGACGTTGCAGTGGTACACGGAATCGAAATACGTCGGCAAAAAGCCGCTCATCTACATCTACAGCACGCTGGCCTTCGCCAAGCCACGATTCGACAAGCTCTCGCCCGAGGATCAGGCGACCGTGCGCACGGTCTTCGCCAAGCACATGAAGGCGCTGGACGTCAGTGTGCGCAAGTCGAACGATGCGGCGATGCAGACGCTCGCCAAGCAGGGACTGCAATTCACGGACGTCACGCCCGAGGGCGATCAGCAGATGACCGATGTCGCGCAGAAAGCTACGACGAAGCTGACGTCGATGAAGGAATTCTCACCGGAGATGGTGCAGAAGGTACAGGGCATCCTCGACGCCTATCGGAAATCCAAAGGCCAGTAACTTGAGCGTGACCCAAAAGAAAACGGGCCTCGCGCGCGCGCTCGCATTCGTGCACGCGGCGGAGGACATGATCCTCGCCGCACTGCTCGGCGCGATGATGCTGCTCGCCGTGGGGCAGATCGTCCTGCGCAACCTGTTCGACACCGGCTTCCTGTGGGCCGACCCGATGCTGCGCCACCTGGTGCTGTGGGTTGGCCTGCTCGGTGCGGCCATCGCCACCCGCGAGGACAAGCACATCACCGTCGATGTCGTCTCGCGGTTTGCGCCGCCGCGAATGCGGGCCGCCATCCGTGTGGCCACCGACGCATTCGCGGCTTGTGTGGCCGGTCTGGTCGCCTACGCGGGGACGGTCCTGATCAAAAACGAAATCGAGTTCGGGTCGAAAACGTTTCTCGACCTGCCTTCCTGGACGGTGGAAATCGTGATCCCATTCGCGTTTGCCGTCATTTCGATTCGCTATGCGCGATACGCCGTAATCCACGCGATCGAAGCCGCACGTCCCGCGCCCGCCGACGCAGAGCCGGAGGCGGGCCGCTGATGCCGGTCATCATTCTCGTCTTCGCCCTGCTTGGCGCGCCGCTATTCACCATCATCGCGGCGACCGCCCTGCGCGGCTTTCACAAGTCGGGGATCGACCTGTCCGCGGTCGCGATCGAGATCTACCGCATTGCCGACACGCCCGTGCTGCTCGCGATCCCGCTCTTCACGTTCGCGGGCTACATCATGGGCGAAAGCGGAGCGCCCGGGCGCATCGTGCGCGCGTCGAAGGCGCTGCTGGGCTGGATGCCCGGCGGTCTGCCGATCGTCGCGCTGGTCGCCTGCGCCATGTTCACCGCGCTCACCGGCGCGTCGGGCGTCACCATCGTCGCCCTCGGGGCGCTGCTTTTCCCCGCGATGGCGAGCGAGGGTTATCGCGAAAACTTCAACCTCGGTTTGCTCACGACGGCGGGGAGCCTGGGCTTGCTGTTCGCGCCGTCGATTCCGCTGATTCTCTACGGCATCGTCGCCGAGGTCAGCGTCGATCACATGTTCCTGGCGGGCATCCTTCCGGGCCTGCTGATGATCACCCTGCTGGCGGCTTACGCGATGTACCAAGGCAAGGTGCAGAAAATCCCCTTGCAGAAATTCACGTGGCCCGAGGTGTGGGCGGCGCTGCGCGGGTCGGCGTGGGAAGCGCCGCTGCCGCTGGTCGTGTTCGGCGGCATCTACAGCGGATTTTTCGCCGTCAGCGAGGCCGCGGCCGTCACGGCCGTCTACGTGCTCATCGTCGAGGTCTTCATCTACCGCGAGATCTCGCTACGCCGCCTGCCGGGCGTCATGCGCGATTCGATGGTCCTCGTCGGCGGCATTCTCATCATTCTCTCCGTTTCATACGCCTCGACGAACTACCTCATCGACGCGCAGGTCCCCGTCAAACTGCTCGAGTTCACGCAACAGCACGTGTCGAGCCCGCTCACGTTCCTGCTGCTGCTCAACCTCTTTCTGCTCGTGCTGGGCTGCCTGCTCGACATCTTCTCGGCGCTCGTCATTGTGCTTCCGCTCATGTTGCCCATGGCCGATCTGTACGGCATCGACCGCGTACACCTGGGCATTATCTTCCTCGCCAACATGCAGATCGGCTATTGCACGCCGCCGGTGGGCATGAACCTGTTCATTGCGTCGTTCCGGTTCGAGCGGCCCGTCGTGCAACTCTACGTGGCGACGATTCCGTTCCTGATCCTGCTGCTGCTCACCGTCGCGCTCATCACGTATTGGCCGTCTCTGTCGCTCATGCTGGTGCGCTGACCGGGCGAGTGAGGTCGCAGGAGAGCGAAGCGAAGGGCCTTGCGTGAGCTGGTACAAGATCCTTCGCTTCGCTCAGTATGACAGCGGAAATGAGCGCTCGGAGTGACCGCCACGGATTGCGGCCCTGAGCCCGCTTCTTGTCACCCAGAGCCGCTTCTTTTCACCCAGAGCCGCTTCTTGTCACCCTGAGCCGCTTCTTGTCACCCTGAGCGAAGCGAAGGGTCTGGCTCCGACCGCCGCGGTATCCCGTCAAGGCAGCAACGATCGCTCGAACAGCGCGTACTCCCGGTCGAGGTGGCGATACGTCCCCGCGACGCTCCACGCATCGCCTTGCCCCAAAAACGCGGGTGCGTCGAAGTCCTGCGGCGCGATCAAATACGCCGCGTCCTCGATCCACTTCTCGGGCGGGCGCAGCGTTTCCGACGCCCAGTACATCGCGAGGCGTCCGTCGGTCTCGAATTTCACATCCTTGATCTCGACGTTCGCGCCGTCGCGCAGCAGCGTATACGTCAGCGGAAACGCGAAGGGGTGCTCCACGTCGCTCACGCCAGTCGGAACATTCAGGAAACGCACCACGATCATCGGGCGCTCGCGCCCGCGCGCCGCGTCGCCGAGCCGCGAGCACACTTCGTCGATTTGCGTCGATTCCCACGTGCGCGGCGGGCCGATGTGCAGATCCTGCTGGTAGTCGAACGCCGTCCAACGCACGCCCATCGGGTTTGCCCACCAGCCGTTCTGATTAAGCCAGTCGCGGGGAATCGCGTTCGTCGCCATGCCGAGCCACCCCGCGAGCGCGACACCGACCACCGCGATGTGCGCACCCGTCCGCCATCTCGCGCGAGGAATCGCCGCGAGGCCGGCCGCCATGACCGCCGCGAATCCGCACGCCCACGGGGCGACGTAGTGCGCGAGTTTCCAGTCGAGGCATGAAAACACGAGCCACGGCAGGGCGAAGAACGCCGCGAGGTGCGCCCGCGCGGGACTTCGCCGCGCGAAAACCCAGATCGCGGCGACGACAAAAATCGGAAACAGCCACGGCCCGAGGCCGATGTCCGCCACCGTGAACGGATAGAACATCGCGTTGTTCCACGACCAGATCGGCTCGCCCGCGAGATTGCCCGCGAGCGTGACGCGAATCGCGCCACCGCGGATCTTGTTCGCGAAGTTCACGCCGTACCACGTCAACGCAATCGCGACGGAGACGCCCGCCGCGATGGCGAGGTTCGCGAACTTCGCGCGTCGGCGCGTCGGACTCGTCTCGCAGATCATGGCGACGAATTCGACGAGCGACGGCCCCAGCAGCAGAATCGGGAAGTTGTCGCGCGTCAGCGTGCCGAGCCCCGCCGCGACGCCGAACGCGAGCGCGCGGCGCCGGTCGGAAAAGGACTGCGTTTCGAGAAGCAGACGAAACGCCATCGCCACCATGCCGATCGACGCAAAGTCGAGCATCGCCATGCGCGAAAGACCCCCCGCGAGGGGGAGCGTGGTGACGAGAATCGCCGCGACCACGCCCGCGCGGCTCGAGCGCGTCAGGTGTCGCGCGATGCCGTGCGCGCCCCACACGAGCGCCGCGTGAAACGGGATGTTCGCGGCGATGTCCACCTGAATCGACGGCCCGAAGACGTGATGCAGCGCCGTGGCGACGAGGTAGTAGAGCGGCGTATAAACCCCGCCCCAGATCTGCCCCGGGCCGTGCCGCCACGTCCACATGATCGTCTGAAGGTGGCCGACCTCGTCACCGTACAGCCGCGTGGCCATGTGCGACGTGAACCACGCGTTGACAAGCGCCTGCGCGGCGACGATCGCGACGAGGGCGATCCACGCGCGGTCCGGCGTGGGCGCGGACTCGTCAGGTGGTGGGGGGATCGCCTTCGTCATCCTCTTCCGCGTGTTCTTCCCGTTTCTGTTCGATGACGTGCCGCTTGGCCGGTGAAATGATGGATTCGAGTTCGAGCATGGCGAGCGCCGCCGTGCCCGGCGACGCCTTCCTCTTTCGCCAGTAGATCCAACCGCGCGCCTCCGCGGCCAGCAACAGGCGGTCCAGTACGAATGCCGCGGCGAGCACGGCGATCACGATCAGCGCGGTCCTCATGACGCACCCCGCCCGGCGCGAACCGCGCCGACACGAAAGCATAATCACGGACCGGCGCATTGGCCACCGGTGGGAAAAGATTTTGGCCCGCGCGCCTCGCAAGCCACGAAAAAAGTTCTTGACAATATGGGGGGGGGGGGCGTTTATTATCGAAAAAGTCAAAACGGCAGCCGGGCGCAAGACCCGAGAAGGAGAGCGGCGATGACGGTGCATATTTATTCGGACTTCGCGGCGGGCAACGACGCGTGGGACGGCAGTCAGGCCACCTCCGGCGGAGGCAGCATCGGCCCGAAAAAGCACATCAACGCCGCGAAAGCCTTGGTGACGAACCCCGTGGAGGATGAGGTCATTATCCACGTCGCGGGCGACACGGCAAACCCCGGTAACCGGAACCCCCAGCGTCCCACAGGCACCAAGATCAATACTCTCATGGCAGACCACACTACCAACGATAAGGATGATTGCTATGAAAGCGCGTAATCATGCTATATTGTTATGTGTGACGGCCATTGCGATTCTTACTTGTGCAAAAACGAGCGCTTGGGCCACGTCATGGGCTGCAAGTACAGATGAGCTGACGTCACCCTCGTTTCTAGCATCGCATTCCGTCGGTGTATTTCGTGGAACCGTTGTCTCGATCGATTATCGGACCGTTGCCACCCCTTCCGGAGGAAGTTACGCGTATACCATAGTCCGATTTACTGTTACTGAACAGTACGCCGGATCGGATACGGGTCGAGAAAAGATCATCTACGTTGCTGGCGGGCAGAACGGCGAACGTCGTCAGGCCATAGCTGGCGCACCTTCTTTTAACGTAGATGATGATGTTGTGGTTTTCGAAGGAAGTTCAAACCATTGGTTGTTCGGCTCCTCGTTCGGTATGCATGGGGTATTCCGATTCATTAAGGGCGAAACCGACTTGATCGTCCTAAACAACAATGGTTTTCCAGTCACTGCTATCAACAACGCAAACATTTCTGTCAAAGAGGACTACCGGTGCGAGTTGTCTCTGGATAGGAAACACTGTGACGCATGGACTTCAGCAGACGCATTGGATACCAAGACAACCAAAGAGCTTGAGCCCATGTTGGTCAACGCTACGGACTTCGAAAATGACATCCGCGATATTGCAAAAAACACCGCTCTGGCTCCCTCCCGGCCACTGTCGGGGACAGAATTCGTCGAATTCCTTAAGCATTTTGTTGCGAATTGACACACTCACAGAACGAAGGAGGAAATGTCCATGCGAGCACCTAATGCGAAAATCGTCGCGTTGTCATTCGCGTTGTGTGTGCTGTCAATTCTATTGTCTCCACAATCGGCCGCTGCTTGGGTGTGGTGGACAATCGACGGTTGTCCGGTCGCTTGGGATGCGAATCCGACAATCCAAATAGACGTCGGCCCCGGGGATTTTTATAATATGATTCAACGAGAGGCGGTGAGCCATCCGGCAGCGAGAATCGGCGCGGTGAACGATTCTTGGATCGACATCAATTTGGTAACCACGACATCAACCGGCTCGGATAACGGTGAAAGCGAAATTTGGATGGCACCTCTTCCGGATGGTACGCTCGGCCTGACGATGATGGATATCGGCGCATATTGCGAAATTTGGGAAATGGATATCAAGATCGCCGATGACGTCGATTGGATATGGGGCATTCCAACAACCGTCAGGGATCCGTATCCGTTTGGCGACGGTGGCGACTTTTATGCCAGACCCGTCATTATCCACGAGTTGTTGCACGGCGTTGGACTCGATCATACGACCTCTGACTTTGGATACATGCATCCCACTGTTTCGTCTGGTTCAGTGCTTTTCACAAATAGGGACGACAACAAACGCGTGGAGCCCGCGCCTAAAGAACGTCAAGGACTTCGGACGATTTACCCCCAAAGCGAAACCGAAACCGATCTGGCGATAGCAAACAACATTTGGCCGAATGACGTTGGGACTGGCGACATCAAAAATTATAAACTTTGCAGACCCGCATATGGCTTACATTGGGCTGGCAAATTCGATCAATATTGCACGACTGCGGAAATCCACTCAAATCTCTGCCCTGGCGATTTTGTCAAGGTTCGCGTCCCCGTCATGAACTACGGCCACAGTTCTGCAACCTACAATTTGGAAATGTGGTTTTCAATCAACGACCCTTGGGGGTCCGGTACGGACCAGGAATCGCCGACAGTCCGCTCGGCGACGACCGGCGCTGTTAGCACCACACTCGTAGAGACCTCGTTTGAGATCCCATCGACCGTCTCAAACGGACAAAACTACTACATAATCATGCGAGTCAAGCCGATCGCCAACGAGGAATCCACTATGAACAACTGGATGCCGATGCGCGGGTTGATCGGCATCGGAACCGAATGTCCATGACAAGCGGTCTAAGACAGGAGAAGATCATGAAATATGCCATTTTGACGGCGGCACTGACCATAGTTTTGATCGGCTGTGACAGCGGCGACGACGATGACGACGACCAAGCCGCCTGCAGCGGACTGTCCCAGGAGGGCGAAGAATGCCTTGATCGATGCGGTGAGGAACGTGAAGCGTGCGAGAAGGATTGCGCAGAGACCGCAGAAGATGTTTTGATGTGCGAGTCAGAATGTGGGCCTGTCTACGATAAATGTTATAATGAATGCTACGAAAAATTCCCTGCCGCAGAGCAATGTGTGGACACAATTGCCACATGAGTGTGGCGGAAAATGTGAGACAGAAACCGCCACGACCGGTGCGACCTTTTTGGATCTGTACAGCAGCCACTTCAACCAAATCCTGAACCGGCGGCACGAGCGGATTCAGGTCGACAAGGCCATCGACGCAACGATCGTTGGGCAGAAGATTGGTACCGTGCCTACGCGGCTTGCCCTTGCGTCGATTGGCGCAAATCGGTGAAAGTCAATAGTCGCCCCTGAAAAATGGCATTAACTGGCTGAAATCACTGGACAAAATATCGTTTTCGTGCTGGTTCTTTTCACCGGGAATAAGGCATATCAACGCACGAAACCTGCGATTCGACGGGCTCACCACGTCCTGAGGTTCTCGAAGAACGGTGGGACGATTCCTAGGACGATTCTTGACGATTCTTGGACGATTCTTGGGACAAGATACAGAACTCGTCGAACCGAACCGCCGGGCTACGACGAACGCGTGTTTCGCCGCGACGAACGACGGCTTGAACGCGTAGCATTCCTTGACGGGCTTCCGGCTGCACCGCGAGTGGCGACGGCGGCACACGCAACGGCCCGCGCGCTGCCCCTGCGGCACGGACGTCGTGGCGACAGCCCGCGCGCTGCCCCTTGCGGCACGGACGTCGTGGCGACAGCCCGCGCGCTGTCGCTTGCGGCACTGACATCGCAACGCGCACGGGCGCTTGTGGCACTGATGTCGCAACGCGCACGTTCGCTCGCGGCACGGATGCCGCAATAGAGATCCCGTAGCGCGGCGCGGCGATTTCCGCTTGAATCGCGGCTCCACGTTTTTCGCGCGCAGGATCGCCTTTGGCCGACGCCGCCCGACCCCGATACACCCTCGAAGCGGCCCTCGCGTTCGTCCTGTTCGCGTGCGCGGGCCTCGCGATCATCTGGGCCACACGCACGCACCTCGTCGTCGGCTGCGAATCGGACGGCCACTACATCATGGCCGGGTACGTGCGTTGCGGGGAGATGGGCCTGTACGTGCAGATGGGCAAGGGCACGTGGCCGTGGCTGTATCCGTTTGTCGTCGGCCATCTCGCGGGAATCATCGGCGCGGCCACGTACTGGGTCGGCAAGTTCGTGACGCTCGCGGCGGGGGCGGGGATCGTGGCGCTCGTCGCACACGCCGCGTCGCGCGAGATTCCCGGTCGCGCGCGGTGGATCGCGCCCGTCGTCGTCGCCGCCAATCCGCAGTTCCTGATGTATTCGACGCTCGCGTCCACCGACGTCTTCGCGGCGCTGTTCGTGGCGCTCGGGCTGTGGTTCGGCGCGCGCGCGGCGGCGCACGACGGCGGCCCGCGCGACGCGGCGCTCGCGGGAGCGGCCTGGGCGATCGCGGGGCTCGCGCGCTACCAATACGTGCCGCCCGCGCCGTTCGCCCTCGCGGCGATCGCCTTGGCCGTTCCGAGCGTCCGCCGCCGTGGGCCGATGATGGCCGGCGCGTTCGCGCTGGCGTGGCTCGGTGTCTCGTCGATCGGTCTCGTCGGCGGATTTGCAAACCTGTCCGATGCGTTCGGTTGGTCGCAGGTGCTCGGGCGCGCGGAGAACATCCCCAACAGCGTGGGCGCGCTGGATTGGTCTTTGAATTCCGCATGGCGCGTGGTGAAGGCGTACGCGCTGGCCGTCGATTTCGTCGCGTGGCACGTGGCGTATTACCCGTTGCTCGGGCTCGTCGCGTTTAGCGTGGCGGCGCGGCGAAACGTCTGGCGGCTGCGTCAGCTCGCGGCGGTCGGCATTCCGCTCACGGCGTATTTCGTGGCCGTTGGGTGGTTCGTGTCGATGGACGGCAACACCGATCTGCGCCGCGTGTTCTTGCCCTTCATCCCCGCGACGGCGGTGGTTTTCGCGGCGGGGGCCGAGCGGGTATTGCGGTCTTCCGGCGCGCGGTTCGTCGGCTGGCTGCTCGTGCCCACGCTCGTCGCGTTTCACGTCAACGGCTTTTTTATCGAATACCCGCTTCTGCATGTCTGGCCCGAGGGGCACCCGGTGGCGGCGCGGCACGCGTGGACCGGCCAGTGTCTTGTGCGCAGCATTCAGTGCCCGGCGCCGACGGAGGAGATCGAGGAGGTTCGCATCGCGCGCGAGTTCGCCCGGCGTGAGCAACCCGGTTGTCGGCTCACGGTGACGAACTCGGTTCCGGCCTCGATTGAGCTGCCGCTCGCCTACGCGTGCCCGCCGGGCAGCCCGCCGTGCGAAAAGGACACCGGCCTCGACAACGCGGCGATGGGCAAGCTCGTCGAGCACTTCGCGTCGCGCGAGCCGGCGCGTTTCGTCCTCGAGTTTCCGCAAGAGGGGACGACGCGATTGACGCCTGGCGAGGCGATCGGATCGCGCGGACTATTCGAGCTGACCGAAAAGCCGCCGGTTCCCCCGGCGCGCGTGTTCGAGATCGATCCGCGCTGATTTTCCGGCCCCGCCCGCGCCATTTCGGCAACCGTTTCGACCTCGGGGACGAAGTCCCCAGCACGTTCGGATACTTGCGGGGAAAACCGAAGAATCGTTCTTAAGGGTTGTCGGTCAACACCTTGAAAAGGGGAGGAAATTTCTCGCTGAGCCTTCGTTCATTCTGGACCTCGAATATCCAAGGAATCCGTTTGAATCGTCGCTCAAATGCAACACTGGTGTTGCAAAAAAGCGACAGCGGCCGAAAATCAGCCGGAAACGGTTTTAGGAAGCCCATGTGGACAGGGTTCGTAAGGGCATGGAATCGCCCATGAATCCGGGATCGGCGGGCTGGACGATCAAACCAATCGGTATGGCACGCGGATTGCTCAGTCCCTTAAACCGTTGGATTTTGAATTTTCGGGATTTGCCTTTTTCGGGAGCGGTGGAGAGATGCGAATCGCAGGGGCTCGAATGAACGGGCAACACACGCTGAACGCCTCGGTGACCTGCCGCGGCGTTGGGCTTCACACGGGCTGCCCGGTGAATCTGACGGTTCACCCGGCGCCCCCCGATACCGGCATTCAGTTCGTCCGCACGGATCTGGAAGGCCGCCAGCGGGTCAAGGCGGGTCCCGAGACCGTCACGAGCACCAGCTTCGCGACGACCGTTTCGGGCCGCGGCTTTTTCATCTCCACGGTGGAGCACCTCATGTCGGCTCTTGTCGGCATGGGCATCGACAACGCCACGGTCGAAATTGACGCCGAGGAAGTGCCGATCATGGACGGCTCCGCCGCCCCGTTCGCGCACCTGTTCGCGGGCGTCGGACTCAAGACCCAGTCCAAGCTTCGCCGCTACATGATGATCACCAAGCCGGTCGTCATTCGCGAGGCCGACAAACACGTCGCGCTCTATCCCTACGACGGCTTCCGCGTCGAATACGAGATCGAATTCGACCACGCCTTCATCGGTCGCCAGTCGTACGCGATCGACTTGGACCCGGATGCGTATTTGCGCGAGGTCGCCCCGGCCCGTACGTTCGGGTTCCTCAACGAACTCGCGATGATGAAGGCCAACGGCTTCGCCGCCGGCGGCAGCCTGGACAACGCGATCGTGCTCGGCAACTTCAACGTCATCAACAAGGGCGGACTGCGTTACCCGGACGAGTTCGTTCGCCACAAGATTCTCGACGCGGTGGGCGATCTGTTCATGACGGGTCTGCCGGTGCTGGGACGCCTCGTGGCGTTTCGCAGCGGGCACGGCCTCAACAATCGCCTCGCGCGCCGCTTGATGACTGAAACCGGAAGCTGGCGCATCGCCGAATTCCCGAGCGAGCGTGAGCAATCCTTTGCCGCCGAGGTGGCCGTCGCGGCCTGGGCGCGCTGATCCTCCGAATTTCGCCGATCGACTGAATTTCGCCGATCAACAAGGCCCGCTCCGGCGGGCTTTGTTTTTTCGGAATTCCCGTTAGAACACCCGCCGTCCGGTAGAAACACCCGCGCCGCCGGCATCCGTCCGGCGGCGCGAGGTTTCAGGCCCGCGGGCGACGCCCGCGTTCTCGCTCAGAGCTTCTCGTACTCCACGATTCCCACGAAGATCGTCTCAGCGGCCTGCGCGGCGTAGGCGGCCTTGTAGTAACGTCCGGCCTGCCACTGCGACCACGCGTAGTCGAGCAGCGCGCTGGCCTTCTTGAACCAGAATCCGCTCTTGAAGGTCACGCCGCCGATGGTGATGTCTTCCGAGCCGTCGAGATCGCCGGGGTTCGGATCCCAGCCGGGGGCCGGCGTGATGAAGCGGTCGTAGGCCGCCTCTTCCATTCCGACCGCATCGACGAGCATGCCGTACGACGACCGCTTGAGCTGCGGGTTCTTGTCGGGTGCCATCGAGTAGTCGCCGGCCGCGGCCACGGCGGCAAAACAGAAGGTGAAGCCGAGCACGAAAGCCAGAACCGAAATCCGTTTCCACGACATGGGGTCCTCCGTGAAATCAGTGGTCATCCGCAACGCACGCCACTGACACTTTGCAACCCCGGTGCCAAAACGGATTTCGATGTCGCGGTTGAATTATTCGCTCAATAAAACAATGAGTTAACTTGCGTGACCCAGACGTGGCGCGTCCACAAATGGCACGAATCTCACATGGTCGGCATGTCGATTCGTAAGCGCGGGTTACCGATTCGGCATCAGGGTTCAGGCGCTCTCAATGACGCCCAGCTCCCGACCGACTCGCGCGAAAATGCCCTGCGCAAGGTCGAGATCGGCCCGCGTGTGGGCGGCGGTATTCATGACGCGAATGCGCGCCTTGCCGCGCGGCACCGTGGGAAAACCGATCGCCATGGCGAAGAGCCCTTCCTCAAAGAGCCGCGCCGAAAACTTCTGCGCGAGCGGCGCCTCGCCAAGCATGAGCGGCACGATCGGGGTCTGCGTGACGCCGGTGTCGAAGCCCAGTTTCGCGAATCCCGCTTTGAGGTATTCGGCGTTCGACCACAGGCGATCGACGAGATCGGAGGACGATTCGAGGATGTCCACCGCCGCGAGGCAAGCGGCGGTGTCGGCGGGAGTGGTGGCCGACGAGAACAGGAAGGGCCGCGCTTTCTGGCGGATGAAATCGACGATCCGCTTTTTTCCGGCGACCACGCCGCCCACGACGCCGAACGCCTTGGAGAGCGTGCCGACCTCGACGTCGAAGCGCCCCTGCAACCCGAAGTGATGCACGATGCCGCGCCCGCCACCCAGCACGCCCTCGCCGTGCGCGTCGTCCACCATCGCGACGCACCCGTACTTTTCGGCGATCGCGTGGTACCGGTCCAGCGGCGCGATGTCGCCGTCCATCGAGAACACGCCGTCGGAAATCAGCATCGTACGGCGGAACTGGCCGATGTTTTCACGGACGATCCGCTCGCAGTCCTCGGGGTCGTTGTGCTGGAACACGACGATTTTCGCGCGCGACAGCCGACAGCCGTCGATGATCGACGCGTGGTTGAGCTCGTCTGAGAAAATGCCGTCTTCCTTGCCGACCAGCGCGGGGATGACGGCCTGATTGGCGCAAAAACCCGACTGAACGAAGAGCGCGTCCTCGACGCCCTTGAAGGCCGCGAGGCGGCGCTCGACCTCGACGTGCAGCGCCTGCGTTCCGGCAATGGAACGCACCGCCGCCGGGCCGACGCCCCACGTGTCGACGGCGCGCTTGGCCGCGTCTTTCAGGCGCGCGTCGTTGGCGAGACCCAGGTAGTTGTTGGTGCAGAAGTTCAGCACGCGCCGGCCGTCCACCACCATCCAGCCGTCCGCGGCGCTGTCCATGGTGCGCAGACGAATCTTGAGCCCTTCTCCCGCCAAACGGTCCATCTCCTCGTCGATGAATGCGAATTTGTCGGCCACGACGGTCCCCCAAAAAAATGCAAATGCGCGCGGAACGAGCCGCGTTGCCCGGTCGCTTCTTAGCACATACAATGAGGCTGCGTCACGAAAATTCGCAAATCTCGCGCCCGATCCGCGCAAAGGAGAACGCCATGCGTTTACTCGCCGCGCTTTTCGTCGTCCTGCTGTTCGTCGCGGTTCCGGTCCATGCCGAGGAACTCGGCATCAAGTTCACCACCTCGAAGATGCAGCACCGTGTGAAGCCCGAGGAGATCGCCGAGCTGGAGCGGCGCATCCGCGAGGTCTATCCGGCGTGCGTGGACACGGTCGTGGCCTATATCGGCGACGAAGGCGCGCGCAAATACCTGAACACGGTGACGATCGCGATCCAGGACAATTTGGCGGATCAGGGACGTCACGGTCAAACGACGATGTGGAGATCGGGAACGCGAAAGGATCGACAGTCCATCACGCTGTTCGCGCAAATGTTTCTGACCGGGAAGCGGGACCTGAAGACCGTCGTGACGCACGAATTGCTGCATGTGGCGCTGGAATTCCACAACGATTTCGACGACCTCGTGGGAATGCCGACTTATGTAGGGGAAGGGCTCAGTTACCACGGCACGAACGACGTCATGGAAGCCCTGAAGACCGATCTGAACGGCTGGGATCCGGAACTGGATTTCGACGAGTTGATGAAGGAGAAGTCGGCCAAACGCTACCATTCGGCGCGAACCTTTGTGGAGTGCTTCGAGAGAGTGTACGGCGAAGCCGCACGAAAGAAACTGGTGTCGTCCATTTACGGCGGGACGAACTGGAGAGCCGCCATGGAATCGGCGAGCGGCGAGGCGAAATGGACGACCGTTCGCAAACGAACCCGCGTCTGTCGCGACGACCTTATTGGAGATCTTCTGGCGCAGGCGACCGGCTACCGGGAAATTCACAAGGCGTACGATGCGGAGCAATACGGTCGCGTGATCGAGTTGGCCGAGCAACAGAAGGCGGCGTCTCCGAGTTCGTTCTGGATGCAGTCCATCGCCGGAGATCATGCCTACGCGTTCGAACGGGAGTATCGCGTCGACGAAGCGCTGGCGTCGCTGGAGGACATTCGCACCGGGAAGTACGGCTATACGTCGATGGATGGCGGCGCGGCGTTCCAGACCATTCGGATGCTGGCCTCGGTCGGTCGATGCGACGAGGCGCGCGCGAAACGCACCGAGTTCGAACGGTTCTATCCCAACTTCTATCAGCAGAAATGGCGCAAGGAGCTCGACGACGAAATTTTGCATAACTGTCGCGAATCGGCGCAACGCCTTTACGAGGCGAAAAAACTCGCGCACGCAATACAATTCACCGAGGCGCGCGCGTTGGCCGAGGATGCGATGGTGAAACGCATCGAAGAAGACGGCGCGGAAAAGAGCGCGGGATGGAATCGGGACGCGCGGGCGCTGATCGCTTCCTGGCTCGCCGAAGAAGAAAAACTCGACGACGCGGCGAAGGCGTATGAGGCGGTGATCGCGGAATTTCGCGAGAAAGCGCCGAACGAGCGACGCGATCTGGCCAAGGTTCTCGTCGAGGCGGCGGACGTGGACGAGAAGCGGGCGAGCCTTCCGGCGGCGGAGGCGAAACTCGTCGAGGCGCTGACGCTTCAGCGCGCGGCGCTCGGTCCCTTCGACAAGACGATTCCCACGACCGAGGGCAAACTCGGATTGCTCTACGCGAAAATGGGCGAAGCCGAAAAAGCGCGCGAGCGCCTGAACAAGGCGCTGGAGGACATGATCGGGTCGAGCAAGGGGAAGAGCGCGCCGCGCGCCAAGGCGCATCTCGATCTCGCGGGATTCCTGAAGGATCAGGGCGACGCGGCAGGTGCGCTCGCGAACGCGAAAATCGCGCACGAGATTTATCAGGAGGTCTATCCCGCGGACCACGAGGATGCTGTTCGCGCTGCCGAGATTGTCGCGGAGTTGTCCCGGGAGTAGTCGTCGGACGGCATTCCCGTCGGCCGGTCCGCATTTCCGCCACGGTCCGTTTTTTCGCAGAGTCCATTCCGGGAGACGCAAAAAGAATTTATTATTCGCGATATGCTTCAGGAATGCCAGGAATGCGCCGACGAATCGTCATGACCTTCGCAAATTCTCGGAGGAGGGTTTTCGAGCATGGCCCGGTCGCGTTCATCCATGGAGGTCGCTTCCGTCGAGCCCGCGGGCTCACAGGACTCGCCGGACCGATGCTCGAATGACCCAGGGACGCGGTCCGGACAGGAAGCGCGCGCACGACGCCGATTCGGTGTCGCGGGGAAGATTGCGCTGCTGATCGGGATTCCGGCGCTGTTCTCGATCGCCTATCTGATCGCTCTCGGACATTTCTTTTTCTCCACGCGTTCGGCGCCGGAACACGCATACCTGGTGGGACATCTTGCGACCTTGTCGGTGAGATTGAATCACTGGTCGCATTGTGCCGAGGCCTCGCATTGCGGCAAAGGCGGGCAACTGAAAACCGCGATGGAGGAGTTCGACCGAGTTCTGCGCGCGCTTCGCGACGGCGGAATCGTGGAAGGCGAAGCGGTTTCCCGGTTGGCGCGGCCATACTGGGACCGAAACGAAGAGCTCGCGCGATTGTGGGATGAAGGCATTCGACCGAACCTGAACGCCATCGTCGGCAGTCCGACGGGGCGCCCGGGCGCGTACGATGCATCCGTGGCCGTGGAAGCGCGGCTGGACGATTTCGCCGATCGCGCCGACGCCCTCGCAAAATCGCTTCGGGGAAGAACCGCAAATGCCCGGGCGGTGCTCGGAACGCTCGCGGTCGCGTTCGCTTTCGCGAACGGGATTCTCGTTTTCCTCGGATTCCGTTACGCGTCGCGCCGGATCGTCGGACCCGTGCTGCAAACGGCCGCCGCGGCCCGGCGGGCGTCCGCGGGCGACTTCTCCGTCATCGTGACGAACCGAACGAACGACGAACTGTCCCATCTCGCCGACGCCTTCAATGCGATGACCAAGCACATCTCCGTGCTGCTGGATCGTCTCGAGCAACGGCGTCGGCATGCGGAAACGCTGTCGCAGAGTCTGCCGCTGGGCGTCGTCCTTCTCGACGAGAATCTGGCGGTCGTTCGTGCGAATGACACCTTTCGGGACCTTCTCGCGAACGAAACCGGCGCGGCCGCCGCGGACGCGCAACGGGCGATCGTGTCATCGGTCGACCTTTCCGCGAGCTTGAACGACGTTCTGGCCACCGGCGAATCGATGCGGGGCCGACGTTTCGATTGGCCAACGGCCGGGGGAGCCAAAGCCGTTCGCATGACCGCCGCGCGGGCGAATTTGTCCGGGGACGAGTCCGCCGCGTTGATCGTCGTGCTGGAGGATCTGACCGAAGAGGATGGCCTGAAGACGGCAGCGAGACTGGCCGACGAGGAGATGCGCCGGAGCGAGGCGAAGTATCAGCGGCTCGTCGAGGGGCTGCGCCAGAAGTACTTCTTTTATCGGCACGGCACGGACGGACGTTTCACCTACGTCAGCCCTTCCGTGGAGGATGTTCTCGGCTATTCGCCCGGCGAGTTCCTGGCCGACTTTCGGACCTTTCTGACGGACCACCCCGTCAACATCGAGGTGGAGCGTTTCACCGAGCGGAGCATCGCGGGAATCGGCCAGCCGCCGTACGTTCTGGAGATCCTGGCAAGGGAGGGCGGCCCGCGATGGCTGGAGGTCCTCGAGGTTCCCGTCTTTCGCGGCGACGGCGCCGTGGAGTGCGTCGAGGGGATCGCGCACGACATCACGGACGGACGGCGGGCCGAGGAAACGAAGTCGTTCAAACTGGAGGTCGAAGCCGCCATCTCGCGCGCGGCGAAGCGCTATCTGACGCAAACATCGCTCGATGGCGCGATCGACCGGACGTTGGAGGAGATCGGAACTCTTTGCGGCGCCGCGCGGGGAGGCCTGTACCGGTTCGATCTCGAAGACCGAACCATGAGCAATACGAACGAGTGGTGCGCGGAAGGGTTGTCGTCGCAAAAGGAACAATTGCAACGAATTCCGCTGGCGCGGTTTCCCCGGTCGCTGGAGCACATCTCACGGGGCGACTCCATCCATATCCCGGATGCGCGACAGACGGACGGAGACTTCGAGGATCTTCGGAGACTGATGCTGAAACTGAATGTCGACTCCGCCGTCGTTCTGCCGGTCCTCGTCGCCGGAAAGCTCTCGGGCGCGTTGGCGTTTTCGGGAGTTCCCCATGCGCGGTGCGGCGACTCTTCGAACATCGACATGCTCCTGCTGCTCGCGGAGGTTACGGGCATCGCCCTGGAGAACGAAGCGGCCAAGACCAGGGCTTCGAATTTGGAACACCAGCTCGTCCACTCCCAGAAAATGGAAGCGGTTGGAAGACTGGCGGGCGGCGTGGCGCACGATTTCAACAATCTGCTTCAGGTGATTCTCGGATTCGCGGAATTAATCCATTTGGCCCTCGATCCGAACAGCCCCATTCGCGACGATCTCAACGAGATCGTCCGAGCCGCGGAGACCGCGAAAAATCTGACGAAGCAGCTCCTGGCGTTTTCGAGAAAACAGATTCTGGAACCCCGTGTCCTCGACCTCGGCAAAACGGTGTCGAGTTCGCTGAAAATGCTCGGTCGCCTGATCGGGGAGGACATCGAGATCGCGTTCGTCGAGGTCCCCGACCTGTGGAAGACGGAGGCCGATCCGGCGCAGATCGATCAGATTCTGGCGAACCTCGCGATCAACGCGCGCGACGCCATGCCGACCGGCGGGCGGCTGACCATCGAGACATCCAACCACGTTTTCGACGAGGATTATTGTCGCGACCAACCCGACGTCAAACTCGGCGAATTCGTCGTGCTCGCGGTGAGCGACACGGGGATCGGCATGCCGCCGGAGGTGCGGGACCGGATTTTCGAGCCGTTTTTCACGACCAAGGAGCGCGGCAGGGGAACGGGGCTCGGACTGGCCTCGGTGTACGGCGTGGTCAAGCAGCACAACGGATTCGTCAACGTGTATTCGGAACCGGGGCGGGGAACGACATTCCGCATCTACTTCCCGCGATCGGAGAAGTGCGAGGCGACCGGAGAAATGGTCGAAGCGCAGCGCACGCTCGGGGGAAACGAAACCGTTCTGCTGGTCGAGGATCAGGACATGGTTCGCGGACTCGCGCGACGCATGCTGATGCAGGGCGGCTATCAGGTGCTCGACACGCAGAACGGGAGAGACGCGCTGGATCTGACCTCCGGATTCCATGGGACGATTCATCTTCTTCTGACCGATGTGGTCATGCCGGGCATGAGTGGGAAAGACCTCTATTCACATCTTTCCCGGCAGGTCCATGATCTGCGCGTCGTCTACATGTCCGGTTATACGGGAAATGCCATCGTTCATCACGGAGTGCTCGATCCGGGCATCGTCTTCGTGTCGAAACCGTTTTCGAAAAACGACCTGCTCAGCGCCGTTCGCACGGCGTTGGACAGAGACGTCGCTTCAGGATGATCCGACGCGCGCGCGCAATGCGCGTTCCAACGCGGCCGCGAAATCCGCGCCGAGTTCGCGCCGGATGAGCGCTTCGATCGACCCGACAAAATCGCGGTGCGCGCGCCCGGCGCGGTACTTCGGCTCGCGCGGCGGGTGGCGCAGGTAGCGCTCGATGAGCGAAACGTCCGGCGCGACGAGCAGCGACGCCGCGTAGTGCAGCACGCCCGACGCGCGGTGAATGCACGACCCGCCGATCTTGCGCCTGTCGATCACCAGATCCGAAATCCCCTCGGTGTCGACGCCCGGCACGCCGGCGTCCGCGAGCGCGCCGATCATCCATGCGGTGATCTTGGCGAACCAGCGCGGATTGTCGCCGATTCCGCTCACGGGCAGCGCGATGGCGACGGTGAGGTTGCCCGGATCGAGCACAACCGCGCAGCCGCCGCCCGGCCGTCGCACGATCTCGACGCCGTCCGCGCGGCACGCGTCGAGCTGAAGTTCGATGTCGGCGCGGCTCCCGCGGCCCAGCACCACGCGTACGCGATCCGGATTCCGCACCTGCACGCGCGCGAAGCCGTCCGAACGCGTCGCCGAGACGAGCGCGGCGTCGTCTGCATACGTCGCCATCTCAAATTCGGGAATCGTCATCGCGGCTGTTTGTAAACGGAATGCGGCAGTGGAGCAACAAAAACGGCGCCCCGCGGGGAGCGCCGTTGAGCGTTGTCAGGGTCGCGATCAGTTCACGATGACCTCGTACCCGTTCATCATGCCCGAGTGCGGCTTGCAGTAGTAGGTCCGCGTGCCCGCCGAGTTGAACGTGACCTCGGCGGTGCCGCCGTTCTTGGGAACCGTCTCGTCGAATTCGCCGTCAGGGTCTCCGGGCTCGCCGCTCGTCACGGTGTGGTTGACACCGTCCTGATTCGTCCAGCGCACCGTGTCGCCCACGTTGATGGTCACGGCGTCGGGGCTCATGTCGAAGCCGTCGATCGTCACCTCCACGATATTTCCGCCGGAGTCGTCGTCCGCGTCGTCATCGGCATCGTCGTCGGCATCGTCATCATCGTCGCTGTCGTCGTCGCCCGTATCGTCATCCGCCGCGTCGTCGTCCGACGCATCGTCGTCGGTATCGTCATCCAAGTCGTCGTCGGACGTGCTGTCGTCATCGTCGTCGTCATCGCCGCCGCATCCGGCGGTGAGCGCCGCCATCGCGGTCGCGGCGACCGCCGCGATGATGAGCAGGTTCCAGATCAAATTGCCGCGCCTGTGCGTCGCGAGGCCGTTCATCCGTGCTCCCTCCGAGTGGTGTTGGCCAATTGCCGCAGTGTGTGGTGTTGGCCAATTGCCGGAGTGTAGCGAACCCGCCCGTGCGCTCCATGCGAATTGTCAGAAAATCGCGGATCGGCGTCGGAACTCGACGCGCGTCAGTCCTCGTCGTGCTCGTGGTTGCAGTGCGACGGGAACCGCTCCCCATCCGGCGTCGCCGCCCACTTCCAGATCGGCACGCGCAGCTTGAGTTGTCGGATGAAGTGGCCCATCGCGTTCAGCCCCTCGGCACGGTGCTTCGACCAGACGATGACCTGAAGGCTCGCCTCGCCCACGCCAATGCGCCCGATGCGGTGCGTGCAGGAGAGGTCGGCAAGGCGAAACTGCTCAACGGTTTCGCGCGCGAGCGTTTCGAGTTCGGCCTCGGCCATCCCGGCGTAGTGCTCGTACTCCAGCGCCACGATGGGGCGGCCGTGTTCCTCGTCGCGAACGCGGCCGTGGAAAATCAGTTCCGATCCCTCGCCGGTGCGCGCGTCGTCGGCGGGCGGCGCGGCGATCGGGTCCGGCGTGATGACGATGCGGATCATTCAGCCCCCCTGCACCGGCGGAATCAGCGCGACCTCGTCGCCGTCGTGAAGCACTTCGACCGGATCGACGTACATCTGATTGACGGCGGCGCGCACGGGAATCGACGCGAGCGCCGCGCCGCCCATTTCGCGGACGCGCGCGATCAGGTCGCCCGCGCTCGAGCCGTCCGGCAACTCGAGTGTCAATTCGTCGCGCCCGAGCGCGTACTTGATGTGCGAAAAACAGCGAAGTCGGATATTCACGGTCGCGGCTCCTGCTGATAAACCGAAGAAGGACTGCGATTGGAGAATGAGGTTTGCGCAATCTGATCTATCTGCTGATCGTTGCCGCCGCCGCGGGTGGAATCTGGGCGGGCGTTCGTGCCATGACCGCTCCGCGCGGCGTTCCGTCGACGGACATGGACGCAATCGATCCGACCCGCGATCCCGTCCAGGGCGCGGCCGATTCGGACTCGACGTGGTCGTTCGCCTGGAACGGCGGACAGGTCGTCGCCACGAACGTCGCGAGCTACCGCATCGACGCGAAGATCTGCGGTACGCAGAAGTACTCGAAGGGCAGCGGGTGGCAGGCGCAGGTCGCGCCGATCGACGTGTGTCTCATGTGGGGCGATCTGGCCGTGCAGGAACTTCGGGGCAAGGTCGAGTTTGAACAGGACATGCGCTGGACGCACTTTCGCACCGCGCCCGGCTCGCCGTTCACGCCCAACTACGTCATGACGCACGCGGCCAACACGCATGTGATCGCCGCGAGCGACAACGTGCGGCGCGCCGTCGCTCGCCTGCGCGAAGGGCAGGTCGTGCGCCTCGACGGGCATCTGGTCGATTTGCACGGCACCCACGACGGGCGCGAGATCTTCTGGAAGTCCAGCCGCGCGCGCGACGACGACGGCGCCGGGGCGTGCGAGGTGTTTCTGGTCCAGGGCGTGCGCGTCGGCGATGTCGTCTACGAATAGCGGTGCGCGCATCGCTCAACCGCCGATCTGCGTCATGCTGGTGCGCACGAATGCGACGCGGGACTCGCCCGGGTCGTGCTGGGCGGACCAGCCGTCCGCGGCCTTGGCGAGCATCGCCTCGCGCAGCCGCCCGGCCACATCGGCGTCGCTCGCTCCCGCGCGCAGCAGTTCGCGCAGGTCGAACTCCCGCGACGCATACAGGCAGTTGCGGATACGTCCGTTGGCGGTGATGCGGATGCGGTTGCACGTGCCGCACAGGTCGCGCGTGTACGAGGGAATCACGGCAACCTTGCCCCGATAGCCGGGCACCTGGAACACGAAGTGCTCAGTGGAAGACCCCCTCGCGGCCTGGATATTCGGGTAGAGCGTGCGAAGGCGATCGACGATCCAGTCGGCCTTGAGGAACCTTCCGGTCTTCCAGATCTGGTGGTCGTCGAAGGGCATGAGTTCGATGAAGCGGATGCCGAGCGGTTCGTCGCGCGTGAGTTCGACGAAATCGCCGAACTGATCGTCGTTCAGACCGCGCAGCGCGACGGCGTTGAGCTTGACCGATCCGATGCCCGAGCGAAGCGCGGCCCGCACGGCCTCGCGCACGACTTCGCCGCCCCGGCGGCGGGTGATCGTCTCGAATCGCGCGGGATCGAGGGAGTCGAGGCTGATGTTGATCCCCGTGAGTCCCGCGTCGCGCAACGCGTCGAGATGGCGTTCGAGCAGCATGCCGTTGGTCGTCAGATGGACCGATTCGACCCCTGGCGTCCTCGCTGCGAGGCGCACGATGTCCGCGAGGTCGCGGCGCAACAGCGGCTCGCCGCCGGTCAGCCGGATCTTGCTGACGCCGCACGCCGCCGCGACGCCGACAATCCGCGCGATCTCATCCGCCGTGAGCAGGTCGGCTTCGGGCGAAAGGGCGAGGCCGTCCTCGGGCATGCAATACGCGCAGCGCAGATTACATTTTTCGTTCACCGCAAGACGCAGGTACGTGAAGACGCGGCCATGCCGGTCGACCAGCGGCGAGAAAGGATCGGGACGGTTTTCGGCGACGGATTGCACGATTCAGCCCATATCCCGAAAAGCGGACCTCGTAAATGACGTGCGTTAATTATTTACGATCAAGCTTCGGGATCTTGGTCGCCGGGCGGACGACGCTTTTTCTTCGCGAGCGATTGAGGCATGCTCTCGGCGATTCGCGCGCTGCGCGACCGGGGGGATTGGCGATGCGCATTTCGATCATCGGCAGCGGCAATGTCGGCGGCACGCTGGGGCGCCGGTTCACGCAGGTGGGCCACGAGGTCACGTTCGCGGCGCGCAATCCGGAGTCGAGTCGGTTGGCGGACTTGCGCGCGACGATGGGGCCCGATTTTCGTGTCGAGACGATCGCGCGGGCGGCCGCCGACGCCGAGATCGTGGTGCTGGCCACGCCGTGGGCGGGAACGATCGACGCGATCGACGCGACGGGCGGACTAGAGGGGAAGATCGTGATCGACTGCACGAACCCCATCGCGGCGGGCATGTCGGGTCTTTCGGTCGGCACCCACTCGTCGGGAGCTGAGCAGGTGGCCGAGCACGCCTCCCGCGCCCGGGTCGTCAAGTGCTTCAGCACCACGGGCTCGATGAACATGGCGCATCCCGATTACCACGGCGACGCGATTACCATGTTCGTCTGCGGCGACGACGCCGAGGCGAAGGCCATCGTGGCCTCGATGGCCGCGGAGATCGGTTTCGAGCCGATCGATGCCGGCGAATTGCGCGTCGCGCGCTATCTGGAGCCCCTCGCGATGCTGTGGGTGCATCTCGCGTACGTGCAGGGAATGGGGCCGAATATCGCGATCAATCTCGTGCGGCGCTGAGCGTCGACCTCGCGCGGCGCTGAACGTCATTCGGGCGGCAACGGGGTCCGCTCCGGCGGCAGGGGATTGTCGCGCGTGACGTGCCATTCCTGCACGCCGCCGCCGGTGTAGGTTTCGCCTTCGACGCGGAGCGTTCCCTCCACCAGATCGTGCGTCTCGACGTACTCCGGCGTCTCGAAGTCTGCCCAGCCGTCGGGATAGACGTCGCGATAACGCCGCACGACGGACGCCTCGTATTCGTAAGCGCGCCCGTCCGCCAGGTTCCCCCACAACCGGTACCGGTTGAGTTCGACGCCGTCGTTTTCGGGAAAGTCCACGTCGATCTCGGCCGTGTCGATGTCGATGCGCGCGTCGCCGATGCTCGCCGCGCCGTCGTCGCGCACCGTCACCTCCACATCACCCGCGAATCCGCGCCATAGCCAGACGAGGGTCGAGGCCCGCGTCCCATCCGCCGCGCGCCAATGCATGGGGGCATAGAGCCACCACCCGCGGATGACGTCGGTCTCGCCGTTCATGGGGTTCAGACTGCCCATGTCCCACCATCGCTCGAGCGTGGCGTGCGCATCCGACTCGAATTCTTCGCCTTCGACGTGGCCGCTCACGCCCGCGTCGGCGTCGAACCAGGACAGGTAGCGGCTCGACCAGACGAGCACGTGACGCAGGTCGAGGTCGATCGCGACGTCGAACCCGTCGGATGCGATGTCGATGCGCCACGCGTCGGAATCGCCGGGCATCGCCCGGGCGTGGATCAAATCGCCCGCGCGCGTGTCATAACGCGTCCCTGGCGTCTGCGTGAACTCCCAATCGGGGCGTTTTCCGCCCGCCGCAATCGTCTCGCCGCTCCCGTCATCGCGAAGAAAGAGCACGGCTTCGACAGCCGACCAGGAACAGCCGTCGACAGCGAACCAGTCGGCCCAGAAGAACGCGTACACGGCCATGACCGGCGAGGAGGGATCGAGGACGCGCGCGACGAGCCATAGAGCCTCGTAGTCCTGATAGCCCAATGGAGGGGTCAACGGATCGTGGCACGGAGGATCGGAGTCGTCGTCTTCACCGTCATCATCCTCCGCATCGTCATCGACGGCGTCGTCGTCCGCATCGTCATCGCCATCCGCGTCGTCATCGAGATCGGAGTCGTCGTCAACATCATCGGCAGAGTCGGGCGCAGAATCGTCATCGTCGCCCGCGCACGCGCAGGCTAGCATCAACAAACCGATATGCGCGAAGACGATGGCGCGCCGCGAACGCATGCTGTCTCCGTCTCACCGGACATTTAGGTCGATGGCGGATCATCATAACACATTCGCGCCGGCGAAGACGGGATGTGTTCACGAATTCGATTTCAGATCATCGGCTCGGGACGCTGCCGTTTTTTTGGCGTGCCGCCGGTTCGGAGCAGCCGGAAGCCCCAGTCGGTGCGGATGAATCCGACCATCGCGAGCAGGATGCCGCCGAGCACAATCCAGGGCAGCCACGGGTGGTAAACGAGCTTGTAGTAAATCTTGCCCTCGCCGATGGCGGGCGTCGTGGTGGGTTGTTTCGGCAGACCGTGACGATCGGCGATCTGGTCGATGTTGACGAGGTGGACGACCGGCACGCCGCGAAGGGCGAAGCGGCCGATCACCGAATCGACGAGCGGCGCTCCCGAGGGCGCGGTGCGATTGAGGCCGGGCTTGAACATGCGCTTGCCGGCCGAGGTGCCGACCGAGATCGCGCCGCCGCCGACATTGACATACGCCTTGATCGGCGCGCCCGCGGCGTACTCCTCGTAAATCTGCATGCGTCGTTCGAGGCTCTCGGCGTACGACGCTTCGCGAATCGCGATCAGGCCGTTGCGTTCGATCGCGTCGTCGAGCATCTGTTTGCCCTGCTTCGAAAGCCCGAGCGCGCGGTCGTCCACGCCGCCGCGCGACGCGGCGACGGAACGGAACGAAAAGATCTCCTGATCGTAGAGGATCTTTTCCATGTCGATCCACAGAAGGCCCGGGATATTCGCGCCCCACTGGGACCCCGACGCGCTGGAGATGGCGACGGGCCGCAGCTTCATCGCCGTGATCGCCGCGAGGGTGTGGATGTTCATCGCGGGGAACGATCCCGAAAACCCGCACGCCACGGTGTCGCCTTCTTTCACGCCCGCGCGCCGCAGGAAATCGACGATCACCGCGGCGAAGTTGGCGTTGATCGACGTCTGCTTCGCCGTGATGTGTCCCGTGTTGGTCGTGAGCGGCGTCATGAGGTCGCCGACCATGCCGGACTCGGTGGGGTCGGTCTCGGGGTCGATCTTCAAGTTGCGCCGCGCGCGCTCGGCCTTGATCGCGGCCATGGCGTTTCGCGACAGGTGCGCCGCCTCGAGCTTTTCCTTGTACATGGGTTGCTGCTCGCGCACGAGAAATCGCTCGACGGCGAAGACGCCCGCCAGCGCGAGCAGGGCGATGACGGCGAGTTCGAGACGCGAAACGCGGTGTGGACGCCAGTAGATCTTTTTCATGTCCACAGCTCCGTTCCGACAAAAATGATGAGCAGGAGCCGGACGACCGCCGAGGCCGTGAGCAGCGACGAGAGCGTCTCCACCACGCCCTGCCGGTCGAACCAGATCGCGATCAGGCCGGGGATGATGTAGCCGATGACCTCGAAATCGAATCCCGACGCCTTGGTGAGGTTCGCGTAACGCAGGAACATCCCGATCAGGTAGCCGACGAGGATCATGAGCACTGTGCGTCGCCGGCCGAACACGACGGTGAACGAAGCGAACGAGCGCACAATGAGAAACGCGACGAAGCCGGAGCCGATCGTCACGGCCACGTCGAGCGGGCGCGTGAGCTGGAGCGCCACGTAGCCGGGCACCACCATGCCGCCGGCGGCGACGCCGAACAGTTCGGTGAACAGCAGGCTCACCACGAGGCCGATCCCGATGGAAAGCGGAAGCAGCTCGCTCATTCGTCCCCCTTTGGGATCTCGCGATTGCGGAAATACGAGACGAGGTCGAGGCCCTGTCCGCCGATGTTGCCGAGACCCATGACGAGCCCCGTGCGGCCGACGAGCCCGACGACGAGTTCGAAGATCTCGTGCGTCATGTGGTCCTCGGCGAAGACGATGCGCGCGCCGTCCACGCCCGCCTCCATCGCCTCGCGGGCGAAGACGTACGTGCCTTCTCCCATGAGCACGACCTGATCGGCCTGCGGCCATTCGGCGTAGGCCGCTCCGAGCTGTTTCGATCGGTCGGTGCGGTCGCCGCGGCAGTTGAAGACGAGCACCTTCGTTTTCAGGTGACCATATCGCCCGAGCGCCATGCGCCAGATCCGCTCCGACGACTCGGGGTCGTTTGCGGCGAATCCGTTCACGAAGACGATCGTCTTGCCGAAAAACGCGAGTTCGTGTTCGGTCATCGCGCCGGGATCGGGCTGCGCTTTCCACATGCCGCGCAGCGCCACGTCGCGGGGGACTCCGACGTCTTCGCACACGCGCAGGGCGAGCGCGACGTTTTCCGCATGCTCCCAGTAGCGAAATCGGCCCATCTCGTCGTCGGTCAATTCCCGCGCCGCCGCTTCGGGCATTTCGACGAGCCGCGCGCCGCGATCGCGCGCCGCCTCGGCGATGATCGGCAGGTGCCGGCGCTCCGCGGTGAAGATTTTCTCGCCGGGCGGGATCATGCCGCACAGCGCCCAGGCCACGTCGTCTTCGTCAGGCCCCATCACATCGAGGTGGTCGGCGCGGGCGTTGGTGATCACGCCGTGCGTGGCGCGGACGAAACGGTATTCCGAAAGCCACTGGTATTCAGGCTGGAGCGCCATGCACTCGATGACGAGCGCTTTGGAGTTGTAGGCCGAGGCGACATCGACGATGCGCACCTGCTCGATGACGTTCGCCCGCGACGGACGATATACGGGCAGCTCGCGTCCGTCGGGCAGAATCACCCGCGCGAGCGTGCCGGTCGTCTTGGCGGTGGTGACGAGGCCGCCCTCTCGCAGACCCGCCGCGATGAGGCGTGTGACGCTCGACTTGCCCCGCGTGCCGTTGACGTGAATGCGCACGGGGATGCGGGCGAGGTTGCGCTTGTGCCGGACGGATTCCAGCACGCCCAGACCGACCAGCAACACGGTCAGCGCGATGAGCACGTATGCCGTCATGATCGTTCGAAGATACCGCCCCTTCCGGGGCGGTTTCTAGAGGGCGCGCCCGGCGATTGTCAACGTCGGCCTCTTTTCCGGTGGGTGTGAGCCTGTGCCGGGCCTTGGCGGCCGGGCCTTGGGCCGCGTGGGGGTTGGTGCTAATGTTCGCGCACACAAGAACGCACAAGAACGCACGCGAACGCGCGCGAACCCGGGAGGATCGATGTCCGGCGTCCATCTCGACGGTCTTGGCGGAGAACCGGGCGACGCGGCCGGCCCCGCCTGCGGATGGGTGACGATCTTTGATGCGTCGACGTGCGATCACCGCGTTTTCGACGAGGTGCGCGACCTCGCCCACTGCCCCGCGCCCAAAGGGGTGACGTGGGTGCACACCGAGGGCTCCGAGCGCAAGGATCTGTACGAAGAGGTCGGCCAGCTCTTCGGCATTCACGACCTCGCGATCGAGGACGTGGTCCACACGCGGGCGGGACCCAAGGTCGAGGACTACGAGAACGGGTACTTTATCGTCGCTCGGATCCTGAACCGGGAAGACGGCGAGATCGGGGGCATGCAGGCGAGCCTCTATCTCGGTCGCAATTTTCTCGTCACGCACGTCCAGAAACCGCACCCGCTGTTCAGCCAGGTGGTCGAGATGCTGCGTGCGGGGGTCGGGAAGATTCGAAAACTCGGCCCCGACTTTCTCGCATATTTGATTCTCGACAAGATCATCGACGGCTATTTCCCGGTGCTCGACGAGTTCGACGTGGAACTCGACGAGTTGGAAGACCGACTGACGGCCCGCGTGAGCGAACGTATCCTCAAGCGCGTTCACCACATTCAGCGCGACCTGGTCGTCATTCGGCGACTTGCCTGGCCGATGAAAGAGGTCGTCTATGCCCTGATGCGCGACGAGAAGGGCATGTTCGGAAAGGACGCGAAACTCCACCTTCGCGATTGCCACGACCACACGACGCAGATCATCGACCGGACGGAGCACTCACGGGAAACCGCAGCGGGGCTTCTTCAGTTTTTCCACTTCACCGAGGATCGCCAGCGAAACGAGATCATGAAGATGCTCACCATGATCTCCACGATCTTCCTGCCTCTCACGTTCATCGCCGGCGTTTACGGGATGAACTTCGACCGATCTCACGCCTGGAACATGCCCGAGCTCGGCTGGCCCTTCGGTTATCTGTTTTCGGTCGGGCTGATGGCGCTCACGGCCGCCGTCATGCTGCTGTATTTCGTGCACAAGGACTGGATCGGCGCGTCGGAGGCCCCGCGCTGGCTGGTGTGGCTGCGGCGCTGGCGCGGCAAATCGGCGCGCGACGACGACTGACCGTCGCTACTCCGAGATCCCCGCGCGAAACGCGTACTGAACGATCTCCGCGAGCGTCTGCACGCCGAGCTTCGCCTTGATCGCCTTGATGTGCGTGCTGACGGTGCTCGGCATCAGCTTCAACTCCTCGCCGACCATGGCGGGGCTCTTGCCGTGAAAGAGCAGCAGGAAGACCTGGTACTCGCGATCGGTCAGGTGCTCGTGCGGGGCGCCCTGGCCTCGCTGGGGCGATGCCGCGAGTTCGGCGAGCGAGTCCGTGATGTATCGGCGGCCGGACGCGACGCGGCGAATGGCGTCGAGCAGTTCCTCCGGCGGGCGGTCCTTCGACAGATATGCCCACGCGCCCATGCTCAGCAAACGCAGTCCGTATTGGTCCTCGGGGTACATGGAGAGCACGACGACCTTCAGCGCGGGCCGGATCTCGAGCACGCGATTGAGCACCTCGGTTCCGTTCATGTCGGGCAGCGAGAGGTCGAGCACCAGCACGTCCCAGGACTCGGACTCCGCTCGGCGCAGCACCTCGCGGCCGCTGGACACCTCGCCGACGACGGTCATGCCGGTGCAGTCCTCGATCAGGCGGCGAATGCCTTCGCGAACGATCACATGATCGTCGACCAGAAATACGCGAATCATGACGGAGCCCCGTTTGTTGTTTCGGACATGGAGGAACTCTCGGAAATCGGCACCACAACGCGCACCTGCGTCCCTCCGCCGGCCGCGGAGACGATGTCGAGGCGTCCCCCGATCATCTGCGCGCGTTCACGCATGCCGAGGATGCCGTAGGAATCGGGCGGGCGGTGCTCGATCGCCGGCAATCCGACCCCGTCGTCACAGATCCGCGCCTCGAAGACGTTGTCCTTCAGTCGAAGTTCCAGATCGACCCGTGTCGCCCCGGAATGGCGGATGACGTTGTTCACCGACTCCTGCACGATACGATACACGGCGATCGACTTTTCCGGATCGATCTGCGGATCGGGCGGCTGCATCGTCAGACGCACATCGAGCGAGGTCCTCTCGCGGGTCTCTTTGGCGAGCCACTCGAGCGCGGCGGGCAGCCCGAAGTCCGAGAGCACGCGGGGTCGCAGTTCCGAGACGATGCGCCGCGCCACGCGCATGGTCTCGGCCATGAGCGACTCGATGTGCTCAAGCCGCGCCCGGCGGGCGTCGGCGTCTTCGTCGGCGTGCCGGCGTGCCAGGGCGGCCTCGATGCGCACCGCGGACAGGTTCTGACCGAGTTCGTCGTGCAGGTCGCGGGCGATTCGGGTTCGCTCTTCCTCGCACGCGGTTTCGAGCTTTGCCGTCAATCGGCGCAGGTCGCCCGTCTGCTCCGCGACGATGACCTCGAGCCGTTCGTTCGTCTCGCGGATGCGTCGCTGCAGAAAGAAGTCGCGGCGGATCAGGAAGTAGATGGCATGGCCCGAGAGCGTGGCGACGGCACACGCGAAGGCCATGTTGACCAGGCTCACCGGCACGTGGGGGTGCAGCAGATATTGGGGGAAGGGGAGGAAGTAGGCGACGAGGGCCGAGACGGCGAAGAGCACCGTGAGGCCGAGGCGCTCGGACAACCCGACAAAGAACGGGTAAGTGCCGAAGGGAACGAGGTAGAGGCCGTAATACCAGGGGGTGTTCAAGTCACCGAGTTGCCCGACGAAATACCCGACGGCCGCCATGGAGATGACGCCGAGCACCATGCCGATCTCGGTGACGTGTTCGCGAAACCCCGACCAACGGCTCACCGCGTAGCCGAGGAGACTGACGGCCAGCGCGCCGAGACGGAACTGGTGCAATCGGTGCAGGGTCTCGGGGTCGTCCCCATACAGCAGGCGGTCGGTCGGCGCGAAGAGAATGATCGCCCCGACCGCGCACACGAGCAGCCACCTCGAAAACGCAACGTTGATGTCGCGGACGTAGTTGCGGAAGCGATCGTCCTCGTCCGCCGTTTTCAGCTCGGGGATAAGAAACTCGACCGGACCCTGCAGGAGGGTGTTCAGGAGCAGCAGAAACCGTTCCTGAAGGCTTTTTGGGGAGCGGGGCATGGATATTCCGAACAACGTATCGGGGAAGACATCATGACCGCTTTCGCGGGTGCGCGCCACTGGAATCGGGCTCCGATCCGCCTAGAAAAATTTCTAGGTGTTTCTCGAACTTTTTACGATAGACGCGACCCAACGATGTCCATAGATTTTCCACGTCATCGACCCACGGGAAGGCGACCTAGAACGGAACATCAGATTACACGCGGCAGAAGGAAGCCAAAAATATTCCTGCCCACCGCGTGTAAGACACGTCACACCTCAACGGTTGCGCCTTCCTCGCAGACGGGGAAGGCGCCTTTTTTGGTTCATCTCCCATCTCCGTGGAAAGCGGCTCGGATCTTGAGGAAGAAGTCTTCGTCGTCCCGGAATCCGTAGGCCATCCTCTTGAGGACCTTGATCTTGTTGTTGATCCCTGGTTCGAAGAACGGACGCAAGCCCTCTCCCGTTCGACTCATTTTCGACGCTTGGAACGGGTTGTGGACAACCTGACCTGAGCGAATTCGCATAGTTGGCACTGTTTTTGGCCGATATTCGCGAAAAGTGCAGTGCAAACCGTCGCTTTTTTCGGTTGCGCGTA
>JADLEX010000048.1 GCA_020845895.1 Deltaproteobacteria bacterium
CCTCGCGGGATTCGACCTGTTCGTCAATACCGAGACGGATCGCGCGATCGAAATGGAGTTCAACGGGCGAACGATGGCAGTTCGGAACTGGCCGTCCGCGAGCGAGGGCGCTTCGATCGCCGTGTTCGAGTGACGCGCTCGGCGTCCGATTCGCCGTCGGCTTCGTCGAGCGTCCGCGCGACGAGGCGAAACACCCGGGTCGAAATCAGGTGCTGCGAGTGGGAAACGCCGCGGACGGTCAGGTTGCGCGCGGCGGGGTGCGCCATACGATCGGCCGGCACGACATAAATGTCGCGGTCGGAACACACGCACACCAAATCGACCCCGAGGGCCTCGAGGTCGTCGCTGTTCAGATCGCGGATCATATCGCTTTCCGGACGTAACGGACGCGTGAGGTCGGTGTTGGCATAGTGCGCCGCGTAGGTGCCTCGATGCGGCGTGGCGAGCGTGACGAGCGTTCGGACGTGCGGCGCGAGGCCCATGCGCTGGATCGCGAAGCGCGAGATGATCCCGCCCAGCGAGTGCGCGACGATGTCCACGCGGTCCTCTCCCGTCACCGTGAGCACGCGCGAGACGAAGCCCACGAGCGCCCCCGCGTGCTCCTCGATCGATCCGCCTTCGTACCCGAAGGCATAGAGGCGTTTGCGCCCGTGCGCGTGCAAATACAGTCGAAGCGGCCACCAGGCGCCGCGGCTCCCGCCGAGCCCATGGACGAGACCGACGGGGGTGCGTTGGCCACCCGGTCGATCGTAGACGTCCTCGCGCCGGGGTAGGAGCAGCGAGTAGGCCGAAAGAGAGACGCAGCCGATTTCGTGCCACACGTCGGGATTCACCGCGTGCCATGCCTTGAAAAAAATGCCCGACGCACCCTTGGCCCCGTCGGCGAAGAGTTCACGCAGATTCAGATCTCGCATTGGCAGCTCCGACAGATAGTGTGAACGCGCCCGGCCGGTTCGCCCACGCTCAGGAAGGCGTCTTCGCCCTTCTTGATCGGCTTGCGGCAGTTCGCGCAAACGAGACGGCGGTTGGCGACCATCGGCTGCCATCCTGCCACGGCGGTGGAATCGAATTCGCCCGGCGAATTCGCGAAGGCTTCGGCGATGTCGAGACCGCTGTCGACGATGTTCTCGACCATGCGCACCGAGTCTTCGAGAATGTTGCGCACGAGGTTCGACACGGGCACGCGAAGCCGCCGGGCCTGCGTGACCAGGTCCTCGTAGAGTCCCTTCGGGACACGGGTTTGCAGCACGCGATCCTTGGGGTCGTCCGAGTGCGGGCGTCCCCGCGTGCGGGCCACGGCTTCGGGCTCCTCCGAAGAGGTCGCTGATTCGTCGTGCGCGCGCTCGGGGTCGGCTCCCTTGACGACGCGCAGGGCCTTGTCCGGATTTGAGCGTTTCACCATCATCGCTTAAATGTACTACGAAAAATGACGATGTCAACGCTTTTTGTTCCGCCCGATTGCGCCGACGGTGCGACCCCGGATGTCGCGCCAGGGCGTCAGACTGCGCTCCGTGGCGGAAGCTGTTGCGACGCCGCTAGAATGCGCGAAACGAAATCGGACGCGGGAGTGTGGCATTGAGCGAGGTGTGGCGCGAATCGTTCTTCGAGCAGGCGGCGGCGCTGCGCGCGCGCGGCGGATTCGAACCGCTCGTCGTTCTCGCCTCGTCCAACCGACTGGGTGAGGACCTGCGCGGTGAACTGCACCGACGATTCGGCGGCTGGCTCGGTGCGTACACGCTGACCTTCATCGACCTCGCGACGCGCCTTGTCGCCACGCTCGGTCCGGTCCGCCCGCTCGCGCCGCCCGAGTTTTTACACGCGCTCGCCGCGCGGCTGGTGGCCGAGATGCCCGAAGGCGTCTTCGACCGCGTGCGCAATTTCGCGGGGACTCCGGGCGCGTTTCTCGCGACGTTCGAAGATCTGTCGGAAGCAGGTTGGACGCGGCTGCCGCTCGCGACCGGCGATTCGCTGAAACTCACCGGGTTCGACGCGCTCTACCGGCGCTTTCGCGAACTCGTGGACGATGCGGGATACGACCTGCCCGGGGCACGCATCGCGGGCGCGGCCGCTGCGGCGGGCGAGTACGCACGCGCCTTGGGCACGTGGCGGCTGCACGTGGCCGGACTTTACGATGTGAATCCCACGCAGGCCGCGCTTCTTCGCGCCCTGGAAAAATCCGCGGACGTCCTCTACCACGTCCCACCGGTCCCCGAGCCGAGCGGTTTCGCCGTTCGTCTCGCGCAACGCGTTCGAGGGATCGAATCGAAGTCCTCGACGCGAGCGGCCCTGCCGACGGACCGAGCGTGGTCGTGCCCGGATCGGCACGTCGAGATCCGCGAAATCGCCCGCGAGGCGCGTGCGCTCGTCGATGCCGGCGTCGCGCCGAGTTCGATCGCAATCGTCTTGCGACACCCCGAAACCTATCGCGATCTCGTGGTCGAACACTTCGCCGAGTTCGGTGTGCCCGTTCGCCTCGCCGGCGGTCGGCGACCCGATGGGTCCATTTCGGTCCGACTGTGTGCGGCGCTCGTGCGTCTGGCGACCGACGTCGATCGTACCGGGCAGCCGAGGTGGTCGCGGGCAACGGCCGCGCCGTTCCTCGCGACGGCATTCGGGGACCGCGGCGACGGAGCGCATCGATGGGAACCGCTGTCGCGACGCGCGCGCCTTCAACGTCCCGCGGACTGGGACCGCCGACTCGGCGCGATCGCGTCAGGCGAGCTGACGCCCGATGAATTCAATGCGACCGATCGGCGAGATGCACGCGACCTGCGCGACGCGTGGACGCGACTGGTCAACGCGGTGCTGGCGATTCGCGGCGTGACGACACACGCCGAAGCGGCGGACACCCTTTGCACGGTCGTGCGCGATATCCTCCCGGTAGATGCCGCGACGCCCGAGACGATCGAGCGCCTTCGCGCGCTGAGGCACGCCGACGAGGCGGGACTGCGTTTCGACGCCGATCGGTTTCTGGCGCGGGCGGCGGAAGCGGTCGCGGGACTCGCCACGCGCGATGACGTGAATGCGCGCGCGGGGGTGCAGGTGCTCGACATGAGCGCCGCGCGCGGGACGCGGTTCGAGCACGTCTTCATGCCGGGGTGCGTCGAGGGAGAAATCCCGTATGTCGGGCGCGAAGACCCGATTCTTCTCGACTCGGATCGGGACGCGCTCAATGCGCGCGTCGGCGCGCACGAGCGTCTGCCGGTATTCGCCGAGCGCGTGCGCAACGAACGTAATCTCTTCGACCTCGCGTGCCGCAGCGCCGCGACTTCGCTCACCCTCACATGGCCGAGGCGCGAGATGGGCAGTGGGCGCGCTATCGCCCCCAGTCCGTTTCTCGTCGCGATGTTCGCCGAGTCGATGAGTCTGGCGGATTTCGAGCGCGCGAACGGCGTCCGAAGATGGATGACGGGATTTGCCCTGACGTCCGACGATCGACCGCGAACGTTGACGGAGCATGACGTCGCCGCCGCGCGCGTTCTCGAAGCCGAACGGCCCGGGCTTTCGGCGCTCTACCTGCAGTGCGTTTCGCCGGGTTTTGAACCGCGACTCCATCGCCAGAAATCGCGTTACGGCGCCCGAAGCTGGACGGCGCATGAAGGACTGTGCGCATCGCCCAATGTGATCGACGCGCTGCGTGGAGAGCGGCGGCAACGCCCGGCGATGCGCGTGACCGAACTCGAAAAATACGCACAGTGCCCGAGGCGTTACCTGTTGCTCGACTTCATCGGCCTCGCGTCGAACGGCGATGCGGACGAGGCGCTTTCGCTCGACGCCCTCGCGCAGGGTGACTTGCTTCATCGCGCGCTGGCCGTGGCTGCCCGTGATCGTTCTTTCGAGGCGGCGGAGTCCTGCCTGAAAGACGCATACCGCAAGCTCGCCGAGGCCGGCCACACGGCGCGCGGGATTCTGGCTGAGGTCGAACTCGCGGCGCTGGGGAAACGGTTGCGCGCGTTGTGGGACGCGAATGCCGAGTGGTCGGCGGATGTGGTGCGGATTCGGACCGAGGAACCGTTCGAGTTCGCCGTTGCGGATGGAACGGTCCTGCGCGGACGCATCGACCGGATCGAGGAACTTCCGGGCGGCGCGATGCGTGTGATCGACTTCAAGACCGGTCGTGCGCGCAATTCCGTGTTGCCAGGCGATCTCGCCGAGGACGACTTCAACGCGGGGCAGACGCTGCAATTGCCGGTGTATGCCCGAGCGCTCGCGGCACGCGGCCCGGAGCTTGCCGGGCGAGTCGCGTGCGAATACCGGTACCTGAAGGACAAGAAGGGGAACGAAACACCTGTGCGCGTCGGCTTCTCAGCAGAAGCTCTCGAAGAGCGCACGGAGACGATCGACGCCGTGATCGCGGGCATCGGCGCCGGCATCGCGTCGGGCGCGTTTGTCGCCCGGGCCGACGTCGCGGCGGCGGAAACCCTGTGTGCGAACTGCGCGGCGGGACGGATCTGCGACGGCGTGGCACGCGCGCGCGCGGCTCGAATCGACGCCGAGGCCCCCCAACATCCTTGGCGGCACTTGCTGACCACGCACCCGGCGGACGGGGACGACGCGGAGGACGACGATGCTTGAGGACCAGAAGGCGCGGGACGCGGCGGTCCGGGAGCGCGTCGGCGTGACGTGGATCGAAGCCGGGGCGGGCACGGGAAAGACGCGGACGATGGTGCTGCGAATCCTGCGTCTCGTAATGGAGGAAGGCGTCGGCATCCGGCGAGTCCCGGCGATCACGTTCACGGAGAAGGCCGCGGCGGAACTGCGCGCGAAGATCCGCGAGGCGCTTCAGGCCGAACTCGCAAGGTCTCCCGGCGCGACGGCGGCGCGGCAGGCACTTGCCGAAATCGACGCCGCGACGATCAGCACGATTCATTCGTTCTGCCAGTCACTGCTCAAGCGCCGTCCGCTGCAGGCCGCGCTCGATCCCCTCGCGACGATTCTGGATCAGCACGCCGAGGACGAGCTTCTCGCGGACGTTTACGACTGTTGGTTTGACGAGCTGGTACTGGACCCTCCGCCCGCGATGCGCAAGGTCTGGCGCGCTCAGCCGATTCGCGCCCGGCGCGACGGCAGCGACGTGTTGTGGCGAATTTGCGCCGCGGTCTGCCGCGACGCCGATCTGCTGATGGATCGCCCGGCGAGGCGAACGGCGGACCTTGCCGTCGACTGGGCACGTGTGCGCGAAAGGGCGAGAGCGCTGCGCGACTTCATTTCGGCGAACTGCACGGATCTTTCGGACAAGGCCGCGTCCAACGGCCTTGCATGGCTCGACGCGCTCGATGCGTTCGACCCGACCGAAGAACGCGACGACGACACGCGCCCCGATCCGCCCAAGCCTGACAATCGGGGTGGTTCGGCAAAGAAGTGGACGGCGGGAGCGCTCGATCAGTTCAAGGCCGACCGCGACGAACTCCACGACGCGGTGGCCGGTTTCATGCGGACGATCCACGCATCCGTCGTGTGGGATGTGTACGAGATCGCGCGTGGCTTCGCGCGGCGGTTCGATGAACGCAAAACGCGACTCGGCCTGCTGGGATTTCAGGATCTGCTTGTGCGGGCGAATCGCATGCTGGACGAAAACGCCGACGACGTGCGCGCGGATCTCGCATCGCTCTATGATGAAATGCTGATCGACGAGTTTCAGGACACCGATCCCCTGCAGGTCGAAATCGCCTCGCGCCTCGCGGGAATCCTCGGTGAACGCTCCGGCGCGAAGCCGCGCCTGTTCGTCGTCGGCGATCCCAAGCAGTCGATCTACCGGTTCCGGCGCGCCGACATCGAGATCTACGAAGAGGCAAAGCGGCGCTGGCTGGCGGGCGGTGAACCGCACTTCCTGACGGTCAACTTCCGATGCGCGCCGGCCATCATCGACGCGGTCAACGCCGTCTTTTCGGCGATCCTGCCGGCCGACGCGGCGACCGAAACCGACCCGCGCTACGTCCCGCTGGTCGCGGGGCGCTTGGAGTCCGGCGATCGACGCGCGCCGAAGGGCGCGGGCGTCGTCGTGCTGCGCCCCGGGCGCACGTTGGGAAAGGCTGACCGACCCGGCGCGCTGTCTTATGCGGCGATCGCGCGATGGATCGCGAAGAGCGTGAGAGACGGCCTCGCGATTTCCGATCCGACGACTGGACGAATCCGCCCCATGCGCTTCGGCGACGTGGCGATCCTCAATCGGCGCGGGACGACCTTCGACGACATGGAGGAAGAACTGCGCGCGCACGGCGTGCCGTTTCTCGTCGTCGGCGGCAAGGCTTATTACCGCCGGCCGGAGATCACCGGCATCATCGCCGGGTTGCGCGCGCTGGCCGATCCGTCGGATTCTCTCGCGCTCGGCGAATGGCTCACTTGCGACTTCGTCGGTTTTTCCGACGAAGACCTGCTTGGGCACAAGTTGGCGTACGGAAGCATCGATTGTCTCGCCGCTCCCCCGGCGGACGATGCACTCTCGACGCACCTTCGCGCTCTCGGCGAAATCGCGGCACGCCGCAACGAGCGGGGGTGCGCCGCCACGGTGCGCGCGCTGTTCGGCCTCGCCGACGTCGTCACGTGCGCGGCGGTGTTCCGGCGCGGCGATGTTGCCGTCGCGAATCTGCAAAAAATTCTCGATTTCGCGACCGCATCCGACGGCGCGTTCGCGCTGTTCGAGGAATTCGTTCGCCGTCTCGCGAGCGATCTCGACTCCGATCGCGAGGAACCGGACCACGCGGTGGTGGAAGACGGCGCCGACGTCGTCTCACTGCTGACGATCCACAAGGCGAAGGGGCTCGATTGGCCGGTGGTGGTGCTGCCCGACCTGCACGCGCAGTTTCAGGAGTGGGCGGGCGGAACTGTCGTCGTTCGTCGCGCCACGGACGAGATGGGCGTGCGTCTCGCGGCCGGATTCGAAACCGAGATGTATCAGGAACTGGGCAAGCTCGAACAGGCATTTCAGCGCGCCGAGCGCAAGCGGCTGCTCTACGTGGCGATGACGCGCGCGCGCGACTGGCTGGTTCTGCCGCTGTTCGGGCGCGTCACATATCATTCCAAGACGGGCGCACCGACGAAACAGCGGGGCTTATTGGGAGTCCTCGCCGAAGCCGGCGCGATCGACGACGAGTTGCGTTTAGCGGGTCCCTTCGCCGGTCACGTGGCCTGCGTCGAGGATTTCGACGTGGATGAGCCGGGTTACATGGCGGATCCGTTCGCGCACGGGACGTATGCGAATAGCGTCGAACCGACTCCTTCGCAATCGGCGCGAATCGAGGAATTGCTCGCGCGAAGAAGCGATCTCGCGGCGAAGAGCGCGGTCGCGGCCGACGCGACGACCTTCGCCTCGCCGAGCGAGCATGACGAACAAATCCCGCGCTCCGAAACGGCGGAACATGCCGCCGAGGAGGCGCGGCGGCTTGGCTCGGCGTTTCACGCGCTCATGGAGCGGCTCGACTGGGCGAATCGTCCGTCGTGGCCGGACGCATGCGCGCAGGCCGCGCGCGAGTTCGAATTGGACGTCGACGGCGCGGGTCGCCTGTCCCGCTGGCTCGACGCGTTCGCCAAGATGCCGGTGTTCGAGGAACTCGCGATGGCGCGGCGCTTTGTCGAAGTCCCCTTCACGTGGACCGGTGATCCCGACGGAACCGGCTCGCGGGACTTCGCGGGCAGAATCGACCTGGTCGCCGTGCGGGAAGGCGAGCGCGTCGTGATCGTCGACTACAAGACTGACGCCGTGGCGCTCGATCGTGTGCCGGAACGACGGGAGTATTACCGCCGCCAGGGCGAAATCTATCGCGCGGCCGTGGGCGCGCTCCTGTCCGGAGCGCGCCCCGTATCGGTGCGATTCTGTTTCGTGGAGCCGGGCGTCGAAGTGGCTCTGTGATCGCCGACCGGCGCTCGTCTATTTGCGCAGGCGAATCTGCTCGAGCTTCACGGTTCCATTGTCGCCGTCGTCGAAGGCGATCGCGTAATTCGCGCCGTTGATCGCGGAAACCTTGCCCGGGTAGTACTTGCCGGTGGTCCACTGAGCCAGCACCTTCGCGCCGACGGCAACCGCCGCCTTCGCCGGGACGACATCGGCCACGATCTGCGCCGTCGTGCAGCACTTCTGGTCGCCGTCGTCAAAGGCGATGTGCCAGCCGGCGTCGCACTTCTTGTCGATCTTGCCGTGGTACCAGCCGTTCGCGACCCACTCGGCGAACACGGCCGTGCCCGGTTTGAGTTCACCGGCGGCGTACGCCATCGTCGCGATCGCGAGGAGCAGCAGAACCCCGAACGTCATCCGTCGTCGCATGGAAAGCCCCTTTGGTTGAGAAAAACGTGTTGCGAACTTCAGCGATAAATCGCGGGCAGCAAGGTGTCGTTCCCCGTGAAGGTGAAAAACACGATGCCCGCGAATATGGCGATCAGAATCACGAGCCACAGGTACCTTCCGAGCCAGCGCTTCATCGCCAATTCCTCATGGACGCGCTTGCCGTGCGCGCGCGATCGACTCGATCCGCGCGGCGACCAACTCGCCGATGATGTGGTGCCCTGCGGCGTTGGGGTGAAACGGGTCCTCGACCGAATTCCAGAGCCCGTCGCCACGCCCGTCGGCGTCGAACGCCGCCACCACATCCACCAGCGGTCGGTTTGTTTCGCGCGCGATGTCCTCGACCGCGCGATTGTACTCCAGATCCGCCCGGTCGCGAAACGCGGCGACAAAGGGAATCAAGTCCTCGGTTTTCGCGGCCTCCGCGGTTAGCCCCTCGTGGCGCTCGGCGTCGAGCAGAGCCTGATAGGTCGCGACAATCGTCGGGTCCAGACGCTGCGCGTCGCGGTAATGCGTGAGCGCCCGCGGCCAGTCTCCCGCGGCCCGCGCCTCGTCGCCGCGCCGCCTCTCTTCCACCGCCTCGATCGGATCGATCACAGCCAGCCGCTGGAACGGCAGATTGATCGGCATCTTCAGGTAAACCAGCTCGACGCCGTTTTCGCGGCAGATCCGGTCGATCTCGAGCAGGTTCGCGCGATAGTGCTCGAGCGGCACGCGGCGCGGCATGGCCTCGGGGTCAAAAGCGCCTTGCCGACTCGCGGCGCGCAGCAACCCACGACGCAGCAGTCCGTAGGCCGCGCTGCGGTTGAGCGCGTTCTGGATCGCGACGCGCGCGGGGGCATCGGAGTGTTGCTCTGCGTCGACGCGGCCGTCGTTGTTGAAAAATCGAAAGCGGTCCAAATCGTTCAGGTCGTAGGCGACCGTGACGACGTCGGGCGACCAACCGAGCACGTGATCGCGCAACCGACGCACGCCCTGCCACGTGGTATAGCCCGGCGTGCCGCCGTTGATGACCTCGGCCGTGATCTCGCGCCCGGCGAGAACGGACTGCGCCCATGGGGGGTACGCGTCGGCCTCGGGCACGCCCCACCCGAAGGTCGGGCTCGCGCCGAGCGCCACGACGCGGAACGTCCCCTCCGGCTTGGGCACGGCGAACGTCGCGCCGCGAAGGTTCTGCGTGCCGGTGCGCACGGGCTGGCTCTCGAACACGGTGTCGAGATTCGCGCGAAGCCGCCAGATCAGCGCGGGGTCGCGCTCCAGAATCGCGAGGATTTTTTCGAGGCGGCTGGGCGCGATGAAGACGCGACACACGACCTCGATGGCGAGGAGCACGAGAACCGTGACGAGCGGCGCGACGAACGCGGGTCGCTTTCCGGGGCCGGATTCGCGGGACATGCGCGAATCATAGCGACGCGCGGCGAACGCGGGAAGTGACGACCCCTTGGCCCCGGCGTGCAAACGTGGCACACGCGATGACGTGACGACGAAATCAAACGAAGAATTCAACGGCACGCGACCATCGGTCGTGGTCCGCGCGCTGACGTGGGCCGCGCGGCATCAGGTCCGCGTCTTTTGCGCGCTGGCTTTGGCTGCCGTGCTCATCGCGGAGATTTGGCTTCATGCGCTTCCGTTCCCGCCCTACGCGGCGGACATGCTCTTCTATCAGGCGGCGGATCTTTCGGTGCATCGCGAAAGCGACGATCCCAAGCTCCTGATCGAGCTGACGCCGGGCGCCAAAGATGTGTATGAGCGGCCGGGGCAGACGCGGCGCGTGGTGTCGATCAACCGGCTCGGTTTGCGCGGGTCGGATCGCGACGCGGCGAAGCCGGGCGGCATCTTTCGCGTGCTGATGCTCGGCAGCTCCACCACGTTCGGCGCGTCGGTGAGCGACGACGAAACGCTCTCCGCGCAGATGGAGCGGCGCTTGAACGCCACAGGTGCGGGCCGATACGAGGTGTGGAACGCGGGCGTGAATTCGTACGGGCCCGCGCAGATGGCGGCGCTCGGTGACCGGCTGCTGGCGGGCGGTGCGTCGCCCGACCTCATTGTGTTTCAGCTTTTTCTCACGGGGCCGCGCGCCTTCTTAAAAGACCGCCCGCGCATCGAACCGTTCGAAAAAGACTCGACGCTCGCCGCGGAGTATTTCGTGCTTCCCTCCGTCGTTGGCGAACGCGCGCCGGGATGGCTGGTCGCCCGGTCTCGCCTCGCGCTGTTGCTGCTCGCGCACGGCAACCGGATGATCCCGTCTGAACAAATGCAGGAGCGTCTCGTGCTTGTCCAGCGCGAACACCACCGACGCGCGCTCGCGGGCTTCGTCGCGCGCCACGCCTCTGTCGCGCCGATCCGCGCGTTCGTGATGCCGTGCGCCGATCCGGCCGAGGTCGCCGATCTGCTCGAACTCGCCGCCACGTCCGGCCTCGATCCGTGGTGCGTGCCGCCCGAGGTTGATACGCAGGAATACCTGGACGCGCATCCCGCGCCGCACGTTTATGATTCCTACGCGCGGTTGCTGATCGACCGTTGGTGTGACGAAAACCTGCTGGGAGACGCATGTCGATCATCGTGATTCTCGCGCCGATGCCGTCGCCGTCGCGAATATCCAACGCCGTCATCACGAACGCGCCACCAGTCATTCCGATTGCTCGCGGTCTGTCATCCTGAGCGAAGCGAAGGATCTTCCCGTCCAAAAAGACCAGTCGTTTCAACGGTTTATCCGTTGCCATTTCATGTTTTACTGGAAGAATC
>JADLEX010000049.1 GCA_020845895.1 Deltaproteobacteria bacterium
ATCAGGACGACGTGCTCTATGCGACGAACGTGAGCGGCGCGTGGGTCCACACTTTCCTGTATGAGGAAAACACCGAGTTCGACTTCGGCCACGCCCTCGACATGGCGTCGGCGCTCGACGAGGACGGAAAGATCCACATCGTCCACCGGCGGTACAACGACTATTCGACGGCACACGATTCCGATCTGAACCTTTCGACGAATGAAGCGGGCGAGTGGATGCGCAAGCGGCTTATCAAGGGGTCGTTGCTCGTGTTTTCGCCGGCCGTTATTGGGGAAGACGACCGCATCCACATTGTGTTCAGGCGGGACGGCAGCGAGCGCCTTGTTTACGGCATGCTGGACGGCTCAGATTGGAACGAAGAAACGCTGGAATTGATTACAATCAAGGGGTCGATCACCGACGAAGCGATCGCCCTTTCCAATGAAGGAATCCCCCACGTCGTATACGGAACATCGAGTGGCGAAAATTTCGAAATCGATAAATTAAGATATGCCGTACGCGACTCTCGTGGATGGAACATTTCGACGATCGCCGACTCCGCTGAATATTACACGCGACCGAAAATCGCGTTCGATTCTGCAGGAACGTTGCACATTACTTACTCTGTCACGTATTCGGAACTCGGTTCATTCGAGGCGGAATACGGGACGAAGACGAGCCAATGGGCATTTGAAAGCATCCCTGATGTCGGCTCGGCGTATTCGCTTGCTATCGACTTAGATGATCGCCCCGTCATTGGTTACCGGATGCAGTTGGAGTTTACCGAGGAGACCCGCTTGGGTCGCCGGCTCAGTCCCGAAAATTGGGAGGAGGATGTCGTCCTCTCGACGCAGGGTCAGGCTGGCGCGGCTGACATTCTGATCAGAAATGACGGCACCGTCGACCTGATCTCGGCCGTTGGCGATGACGCGAACTTGCCGGACGGCAGATACTTTGCCTCGAATGCCGGCGGACCGTGGGAGCTTGAACCCTTGAATATTTCTGGCCCCGGGGCATTTACCAGAGATTCCGGAAATCGGATTCACTACGCGCTCTGGGCTACGAGTGGAGACCCTGCACTCGATCCCGTAGGAATATATTACGTCACAAATTTTCACGGCGACTGGGAGCGCTATCTTATCACAATATACACATACGATGGAGATCTTAACGTAATTTCTATTCACCAGAGAAGCGATGGCAATTTGACGTTGCTTCATGACTATACAGGTCAGGCGCTAATGGCCGCGACCTTCGAGCCAGGCATGGAATAGATCTCAAAATTCGGCTGTGCTCTGCGGTCGAATGTCCGATGTAACAACAACTGAACAAAGGGGAAGAACATGCGTGGTCGCAAATGTGCTCTCGTGTGTGCAGTGGTTCTCTGCGCCTTTCTCGGATGGGTGAAATCCAGTACGGCGGCGGAATGCGTCATGAGCGATCCGCCGAGCACGCTCGGTGATCTCTTCACGGATTGCGCCGATGCGGCGGGATTCACGAATTACTTCACTGCCGACATGGAGGAGGACGTCGACTTCGAAATCGATCAAATGGAGGCGTTCAAGATCGGCCTCGATTTCAGCAGCGATGCCGATCCGAACACAGACATGATCGAAGCGAACAACGGGGAGTTCCGTGGGACTTCCGGGGGGACTGCCGGGGACGCAATTCCGATCTCCTGCGTCTGAACCGCCTCCGGCGTCGCCTCTCCCCTTGGCCCGCTTCGCCCGCGTGCGGTCCCCTCTTTACTCCGCCCGCGCGCTACCGCTTGCGGCACGGACATCGCAACGTCGCTGCGCCCGCGCGCTGCCGCTTGCGGCACGGACATCGCAACGTCGCTGCGCCCGCGCGCACCTGCTCGGCGCGGTCGATCCGCTCGTCGCACGCACACCGCTCGACGGCTGACCCACGCCGCGCCGGAATCCCAAACGTGTTCCCGGGGCGGTGCGTTTTGCCCTTGACCGCCCCGCGCGTCTTTGTTACGAATGAATCGCGATTCATTTTGGCGGCAATCGCATTTCATCGAAGTCGGCTTGGGCGGCGACGGGACGGGGGTTCCGGCCCGCGGACCGGCCGCGAAACGCACCAGGGGGAACACCATGAGCGAGATCAAGACCCTTTTCGACAATATGAACACGCGTCTTCAGGGCAACCCCGGCAGCGTCGCCGGCATGAAGTGCGTGTATCAGTTCAAGGTGACGGGCGATGACGGCGGCGAATACTACGCCGACCTGACCGGCGACACGCCGATGGTCTCGGCGGGCACCAAGGACCCGGCGAACTGCACCATCACCGTCGCGGCGGCCGACCTGCTGGCGATCACGACCGGCAAGCTCTCGGGCCAGATGGCGTTCATGACCGGCAAGCTGAAGATCTCGGGCGACATGGGCCTCGCCATGAAGCTCCAGAAGATTTTGGGCTGACGCCGCACCAGGTTTCGAAAAATCAAAACGGCCTCGCGGATTTCCGCGGGGCCGTTTTTGTTGTCGGTCGAGTGCGTCAGCCGCAGCGGCGCATGATGAGCCCGGCCACATCCACCGTGAGCTGCGTTTCGAGGTCACGCAGGATCTCGCGCAGCGTGGTCATGCGTTCGTTGTTCACCGCATCCACGACGGCGGCGTTGAAGTTCGCCAGATCGGGCAGGGCGACGACGCGCGTCTTGCCCGCGAGGGTGCCGAGCGAATTCGCCGCCGAGTCGTCCACGCCCTCCGCGCCGAAGACGAAGTATTTGAACTCGGTGCTCTTGCCGACCGCGCGCCACAATTCTTTCGTGTTCTTGTCGGTGAAACGGCCCGGCGAGAGCGCGAACACAAGACCGCCCGCGCCCGTTCGCACGTAAAGCAGCGACAGGTCGCCATCGTGGTCCGCGGCCTGGATGTCGCCGATCGCGTGGCACATCTTCTGCAACACGCTGACGAGGAATGTCTGCGCCGCCCACGTGCCGCCGACATACGCCTTGCTCGCCGCCGGCAGCGTGACGAGACGACGCACGTCTTCTTCCTCCAGCGGCCGTCCCTCGGCGCTGGTGATGCCCATGTCGGAGAGCGTCTTGAGCGCGGCGCGATCCTTGGCGCGGATCACCGGCGCGCCGGTCGTGCGCGAATACACGACGATCTCCTCGCCCAGAAACTCCATGTCGAAGAGCTTGTCGATGTAGTACTCGGTCTCCTCGCGGTTCGGCACCGACGCCAGATATTCCTCGAGCGTGAACGACCCCGCGCCCGCCGCAAACCGCTCCATGAGCGTGTTCAGCTTGCCGTCGCGGAAGATCGCCGCGAGATCGAGGGCGCGCGCGTCGGGAGCGTCGACGGGTTTGGTGGCGAAGGGCAGCGACGCCGACTCGCCGGCCTCTCCGCCCGTCCACACGAGGCCCTTTTCCGCCACGCCGAAGGAACCGAGGGCGAGGGTCACCGCGGCATGAAACTCGCTGAGCCGGTCGCCGTCCGCGGCGTCGATCGGCACGATCTCTCCGATGTCGAGCTGGTAGTTGTTGTGGACCGACGTCGCCGCCGCGCCGGGGTCCGACCAGATGTCGTCGCCCTCGGCCTCATGTGCCTCGGTCGCGTCGGCGTAACTGCGCACCACCTTGAGATAGACGGCGCTGTGCGCATCGGGAAAGAAGACCTCGGCGAAGTGCGTACGCTTGGCCGGATGGATCAGCGCGTCGCTGCCGTCCGCGCCGAGAAGCCCGAATCGGTCGAGGATTCCCCGTTTGACGTCGGCAAGCACGCCGGCGTAACCGGCTTGCGCGAGCGCGTCGAGCAGCGCCGGCCAGTGGAAGTTGGCAATCGTCACGACACACGAACGCTGGGAAAAATTGAGCAGCATGGCCCCTCTCGCCCGTTAGCCGACCCCGCCAGCTCGGCGGCGACCGGCAACTTCTCGAATCGTTGTTCGGAAGCCCCTCGAAACGCGGTTCGAAATCCCCTCGGAATGAGGAAATACTAGGGGTTACGCCGGTTTTCCGTCAAGCAACGATGCGGGCAACGACGCGGTCTTGCAATCGGGCCGCCCGGGTGATAAAAGCGCGCGCCGATGTGCCGACGTGAATCGTCGTGGCGGCCTTTATTGTCGAGGCGGCCCTTTTTCGGCAGGAGTGCATCATGAGAAGCGGAATCCACCCCGACTACCGGGAAACCACGGTCACCTGCGCGTGCGGCAACAAGTTCGTCACGCGGTCGGTGGCGCACCCTGAGATCAAGCTCGATATCTGCGCGGTGTGCCATCCCTTCTTCACCGGCAAGCAAAAGCTCATCGACACGGCCGGCCGCGTCGATCGCTTTCGCCGCAAGTACGCCAAGGTGCAGGCTGCCAAGGATGCGGCGCAGGCCGCCGCCGAGCCCACCGAGGCCGCGCCGTCCAACGAATAGACTTCCGTCGCGTTTCCTGAGCCCGGTCATGTGCATGGCCGGGCTTTTATGATGGGATTCGCACGGATTTTCCGGTAAGCTTAATCGTCGAAATTCGGCGAAGCGAACGACCGGCAACCCGGACCCGCAAGGGACCGATCAGGACCACGATGAGCGTTCTTCTCGTACAGAGCCCCGAGGGCGGCAAGATCCAGCATGTCGGCGGACAGGCCGTGCTCGAAGGCGTCATGATGCGCTCGCCCAACAGCTTCACGGTCAGCGTGCGGCTCGGCGACGGGCGGATCGTGCTGCGCGAAGACCGCTGGCGGTCCATCTGGCATCGGCTGCGTTTCCTGCGCTGGCCGCTGCTGCGCGGATCGATCGTGCTGACCGAGGCCATGTGGAACGGCATCTCGTCGCTCACCTTTTCGGCGCACTGGGCCGCGACCGAAGAGGATAAAAAGGACGAAAAGAAATCCGAAGCGGCCGAGAAGCCCCAGTCCGCCGAGAAGCCCCAGTCCGCCGAGAAGCCTTTGTCGGATCTGGCGATTCTCGGCGCGATCGTCGTGAGCTTCGCGTTTTCGATCGGATTGTTCGTCGCGCTGCCGCACGCGCTGACCGCGCTGCTGGGGCTGACCACGGAAAGCTGGCAATTCCACGCGGTGGACGGTCTCATCAAGATCGCGATTCTGGTGGGTTACGTGTGGGGCATCAGTTTCATGCCCGACATCCGGCGTGTGTTCCAATATCACGGCGCCGAGCACATGGCGATTTTCACCTATGAAAACGATCTGCCGCTCACGGTCGAGAACGCGCGACGGTTCACGCGCTTCCACCCGCGTTGCGGCACGAGCTTTCTGTTCATGGTGCTCGCGATCTCGATTTTCGTTTTCTCGGTCGTGTTTCCGTTCCTGCCCAAGCTGCCCGACTGGCACCCGGTTCTGAAAAACCTCGTTTACATCCTCGTGAAGATCCCGCTGCTCCTGCCGATCGCGGGCATCAGCTACGAGATCACGCGCCTCTCGGCGCGGTTCGAGAAGAATCTGCTGCTGCAAATCGCGACGCGCCCCGGTGTGTGGCTGCAGCACATCACGACGCGCGACCCCAGCGACGACCAACTCGAGATCGCGCTGCTCTCGCTCAAAAAATGCCTGTGGCGCGAGAAGGCGATCAGCAAGACGGCGGACGGCCCCGAGGGACGCGTTGATTTCTTCGGCTCCTTCGCCGAAGCGGCCGCGGCCATCCCCGAGTCCTAGCCTCCTTCGCGCGGCTCTTCGCGTTTCGCCCTTCGGCGTATTTCCTTTTTTTTTCGAGGTCTGATCCGTGTTCGCCAAACTCGATGACGTGGTCCGTCGTTTCGACGAGATCGAGACGCAGCTCGCCGACCCGGCCGTGACCTCCAGCCCCGAGCGCATGATGAAGCTCGGCAAGGAGCGCGCGGGCATGGTCGACGTGGTCGACAGTTATCGGCGCTATCAGGTGGTGCTGCGGCAGATCGAGGACAACCGCGCCCTCGCGTCGGACGACGACGCGGATGTGCGCGAGATGGCCGCCGAGGACACCGCGCGTCTCGAAGCGGAAAAGGAAAACCTCTCGGCGCGGCTGATGATCCTGCTGCTGCCGAAAGATCCCTACGACGACAAGAACATCTTCCTCGAAATCCGCGCCGGCACCGGCGGCGAGGAGGCGGCGCTGTTCGCGGGCGACCTGCTGCGCATGTATCTGCGTTACGCGGAAACGCGCGGCTGGCGCAACGAGATCATGAGCGCGAGCGAGACGGGGCGGGGCGGCTACAAGGAAGTCATCATGATGATCCGCGGCGACAAGGTGTATTCGCGGCTCAAGTTCGAATCGGGCGTGCATCGCGTGCAGCGCGTGCCGGAAACCGAGGCGCAGGGACGCATTCACACGTCGGCGGTCACGGTGGCGGTGCTGCCCGAGCCCGACGAGGTCGACGTCAAGCTGAACGACTCCGAGCTTCGCATCGATGTGTACCGGTCGAGCGGTCCGGGCGGACAGTCCGTCAACACCACCGACTCCGCGGTGCGCGTCACGCACCTTCCCACGGGTCTCGTGGTCGCGATTCAGGACGAGAAGAGCCAGCACAAGAACAAGGCCAAGGCGCTCAAGATTTTGCAGGCGCGGCTGCTGGAGCGGGAGATCGCCATGCAGCAGGCGGCGCAGGCGGCCCAGCGCAAGAGCCAGGTCGGCAGCGGCGATCGGTCGGAGCGCATCCGCACCTACAACTTCCCGCAGAATCGCCTGACCGATCACCGCATCAACTTGACCCTCTATCAGCTCGACCTGATCATGGAGGGGCGGCTCGACGAGGTGATCGAGCCCATCGTCGCGCACATGCAGGCGGAGACGCTCAGGTCCGCGAACGACGACTGACGCCCGAGAGTACGCGGACTCCCTCGCGCGGAACGAACCATGACCGAGAAAAAACGCTGGACCGTCATGCCGCTCGTGCAGGCGAGCGCGGAGTATCTCGCCAAGCGCTCGACGTCGGCGCGGCTCGACGCGGAGCTGCTGCTCGCGAACGTGCTCGAGACCGACCGGGTCGGCCTGTACTGCCGATTCGACCGCCCGATGGCGGAGGATGAGGTCGACCGCTACCGCGACCTCGTGCGGCGTCGCGGCGCGGGCGAACCGGTGGCGTATTTGATCGGCGAGCGCGAGTTTTTCGGCATGCGTTTCGCCGTCGATCGCCGCGTGCTGATTCCCCGTCCCGAAACCGAACTGCTGGTCGAGCGGGCGCTGGCGCTCGTTCCCGGGGGCGCCGAGTTGCGCGTGCTGGACATCGGCACGGGCAGCGGAGCGATTGCGGTGGCGATCGCGGCGCGTTGCACCGGCGTGCGCGTCGTCGCCGTGGACATTTCCGAGGACGCCCTCGTCGTGGCCGCGGCCAACGCCGCGCGGCACGGCGTCGCCGACCGGATCGAATTCGCGCGAAGCGACCTGTTCGAGCACGCGCCCGGGCGCTTCGATCTCGTGGTGTCGAATCCGCCGTACATCGCCCCCGAGGCGCGCGATTCGCTCGCGGCGGACGTCGCCGAATTCGAGCCGGAAACGGCGCTTTTTGCGCCCGATCGCGGGCTTTACGTCATCCGGCGGATCATTCAAGATGCGCCCGCCCGAATGAGCCCCGGTGCGTCGTTATTGATCGAAATCGGTTTCGATCAGGCGGACGCGGTGCGGGAAATCGTCCGCGCTTCCGGTCTATACGACGAGTGCGTCGTCCACCCGGATCTCGCGGGTCGGGCGCGCGTGGTCGAGGCAAAACGATGGACAAGATGATCGTGACCGGGGGCGAGCGCCTGATGGGCGAGGCTCGCGTCTCCGGAGCGAAAAACGCGGCGCTTCCCCTGCTCGCGGCGACGCTGCTCGCCGAGGGTCCGTGCGTCATTCGCGGATTGCCGAAGCTGCGTGACGTGCAGACGATGATCTCGCTGCTCGCGCGCATGGGCGTTCGTCACGAAGGCGACGCCGACGTCCGTCTCGATACGAGCGTCATCACCGATTTCGAAGCACCCTACGACCTCGTCAAGACGATGCGCGCGTCCACGCTCGTGCTCGGACCGCTCGTCGCGCGTCACGGATTCGCGCGCGTCAGTCTGCCGGGCGGATGCGCCATCGGCGCGCGGCCGATCGACCAGCACCTGAAGGGGCTCGAGGCGCTGGGCGCGGAGATTCACCTTGTCCACGGCTACGTCGAAGCCCGCGCGAAAAAACTGCGCGGCGCGCGGATCGTCTTCGACATCCCCAGCGTGGGCGCGACCGAAAACCTGCTGATGGCGGCGTCGCTCGCCGAGGGCAAGACCGTCATCGAAAACGCCGCGCGCGAGCCGGAGATCGTGGCGCTGGCCGATTTCCTGCGTGCGATGGGCGCGAACATTCAGGGCGACGGCGGAGAGGAGATCGTGATCCACGGCGCGAACCGTCTCGACGGGGCCGGGATCGACCTGATCCCCGATCGCATCGAAGCCGGCACGCTCATGGTCGCCGCGGGCATGACGCGAGGAAATGTGCTGCTGCGCAATTGCCCGCTCGATTCCCTCACGGCGGTCGTCGAGAAGCTGCGCGCAACCGGCATGACGATCGAGGCGGAAGACGGCGGCGCGCGCGTCATCGGCCCGGCGCGCATCCGCGCGGCGGACGTGAAGACGCAGCCCTATCCCGGTTTCCCCACCGACATGCAGGCGCAGTTCATGGCGCTCATGACGACGTCGCAGGGCACGAGCGTCATCAACGAGACCGTCTTCGAGAACCGCTTCATGCATGTGCTCGAACTCGAGCGCATGGGCGCCGAGATCCGCGTCGAGGGACGCACGGCCATCGTGCGCGGCGTGCCGATTCTCTCGGGCGCGGAAGTCATGGCGACCGATCTGCGTGCGAGCGCGAGCCTGATTCTGGGAGCGCTCGCGGCCGAGGGCCAGACGGTCATCCATCGCATCTACCATCTCGACCGCGGCTACGAGGCGATCGAGAAAAAACTGATGGCGCTCGGTGCGCGCATCGAACGGGCGCGCGAATGAAACGGCTCGTCTCGAAGGATCCGAATTTCGCCGCGCAGTTCATCGAACTCGGCGCGCGTCTGGCCGAACCGGCGCGGGAGGTGACCGCGTCGGTCGCGCGGATCATCGCCGACGTGCGCGAAAACGGCGACGAGGCGGTCGCGCGCTACGCGCGCCGGTTCGACGGCCGCGACGCCGTCGTCGAGGTAAATCCCGCGCGCTTCGCCGCCGCGCTCGACGGGCTGTCGGGTGAGCTGCGCCTCGCGCTTGCCACGTGCGCCGAACGTCTGCGCACGCAGGCCGAACAGGAACTGCCCGCCGACATCCCCGGCACGCCCGACGCGCTGGGCGTCAGCCTCGCACGGCGCTTTAGGCCGGTGCGTCGCGCGGGGATCTACGTGCCCGGCGGGCGCGCGGCGTACCCCAGTTCACTGCTGATGGCCGCGATTCCCGCGCGCGTGGCGGGGGTCGAGGAACTCGTCGTCGTCACGCCGCTCGATCCCGATGCCGAGGCGGCGCGCGCCGTGCTCGCGGCGGCGCATCTGGCACGCGTCGATCGCATGTTCATCGTCGGCGGCGCGCACGCGGTGGCCGCGCTCGCCTTCGGCACGCACGCCATTCCGCGCGTGGACGTCATCGTCGGCCCCGGCAACGCGTACGTCGCCGAGGCGAAGCGACAGCTCTACGGCGTCGTGAACATCGATGGCGTCGCCGGGCCGAGCGAGGTGATGATCCTCGCCGACGAATCGCTGCCGCCCAAACACGCGGCGGCCGATCTGCTCGCGCAGGCCGAGCACGATCCCGAGGCGCGGTGCGTGCTGGTCACGGTCGATGCGGATTACGCCGACGCCGTGGAGCACGAGGTGCGCTATCTGACGCAGGCCGCGCCGCGCCGCGAGGTGATCGAGGCGTCGCTGCGCGATCACGGAGCGATCATCGTCGTGCGCGACTGGGACGAGGCGGCGACCCTCGCCGATGCCTACGCGCCGGAGCATTTGCAGATCGCGTGCGCCGAGGCCGACCGGATTCTCGCCAAGATCCGCACCGCGGGGGCGGTGTTTCTGGGCGGCGACACGCCCGAGGCGCTGGGCGACTACGTGGCGGGCTCGAATCACGTGCTGCCGACGGCCGGCACCGCTCGGTTTTTCTCGGGTCTGTCCGCCGCGTCGTTCATGCGGGCGACCAACATCATTCGCGCAACGCCGTCGGGCCTGAAGGCGCTCGCGCCGGCGACGATGGCGTTCGCGCGGTCCGAAGGACTCTTCGCGCACGCCCAGGCGGTGGAACTGCGTCTTGAGACGATGGACGCCACGGGAGGCAAGTCATGACGAATGCGCCGCGCAAAGCCGAGCTGTCGCGCAAGACGACGGAAACCGACATCACGGTGAGCGTAAACCTCGACGAGCCGGGCGAGTCGCGGATCGCGACGGGCGTCGGATTCTTCGACCACATGCTCGCGCAGGTCGCGCGCCACGGACGCATCGGCCTCGCCATTGCCGCGAAGGGTGATCTGCACATCGACGCGCACCACACCGTCGAGGACGTGGGGCTGGTGTTCGGGCAAACGCTGGCGCAGGCGATCGGTGACAAGGCGGGCATCGAACGCTACGGCGAGGCCCGCGTGCCGATGATGGAGTGCCTCGCCGAGGCCGTGATCGACTGGTGCAATCGCCCGTTTCTCGTGTTCGACGCGTCGCAGGACGGCAAGCTCGGCGACATGGATGCCGAACTCGTCGAAGAGTTCTTCCGCTCTGTCGCGACCACGGCGGGATTCACGTTGCACCTGACGCTCGTGCGCGGCGGCAACCGGCACCACGGCGCGGAAGCGCTCTTCAAGGCATTCGCGGTCGCGCTGCGCCGGGCCGCGGCCCGCACCGGCACGGGCGTGCCGAGCACGAAAGGCGCGCTTTGACCCGGATCGCGGTGATCGATTACGGCTCGGGCAACCTTGCCAGCGTCGCGCGGGCACTCTCGTCTCTGGGCGCGCGGTTCGTCGTCACGTCGGACCCCGCCGAGATCCGCGCGGCCGACGCGCTGATCCTGCCCGGGCAGGGCGCGTTCCGCGACTGCATGACGAACCTCGAAGGACGTGGTCTCGACGCCGCGATCCGCGAGGCGCTTGCCGCCGGCAAGCCGTACCTCGGCATCTGTCTCGGTCTCCAGATTCTGTTTGAGCGCAGCGACGAATTCGGTACGACGGCAGGGCTCGGTTTTCTGCCGGGACGGGTGCGGCGATTCGAGGGGCCGTGGTTTGACGGACGACCGCCGGAACTCAAGGTGCCGCACATGGGATGGACGAAGATCGACAAACGCGCGGCGCATCCGGTCTTCGACGGCATCGAGTCGGGTGCGTACTTTTACTTCGTGCACTCGTTTTTTTGCGAGGCTGACGAGCCCGGCGACATCGTCGCGTCGGCGACGCACGGCCTGACCTATACGGCCGCCGCGGCGCGCGGGCGCGTGGTGGGCGTGCAGTTTCATCCGGAAAAAAGCCAGGCGGCCGGCCGCCGGCTCCTCGGCAATTTCCTGCAATTCGCCTCCGGAGATGAGCGTGTTTTTCATTCCGGCGATTGACATCAAGGACGGCCGGTGCGTGCGCGTCGCGCAGGGCGACCTCTCCACGGCGAAGACCTATTACCAGGACCCCGAGCACGCGGCGGCGATTCTCGCCGACGCGGGCGCGACGTGGATTCACGTGGTGGATCTCGACGCGGCGGTCTCGGGCGAGGCGGTCAACCGCGCGGCGGTGGAGCGGATCGCGAAGCGCCCGGGGCTGCACATCGAACTGGGCGGCGGAATCCGCTCGCTCGAAAGCGCCGACCGATGGTTCGAGGCGGGCGTGGAGCGCGTGGTCGTGGGAACGCGCGCCGCGCGCGAACCGGATGTGGTGCTGGGCTGGATTCGCGAGCGCCCGGGGCGCATCTGCGTGGGCATCGACGCGCGCGACGGATTCGTCGCCGTTCATGGCTGGACCGACGTGACCGCCGTGCGCGCGGTCGATCTCGCGAAGCGTTTCGACGTGCCCGAGCTGGCGGCGGCGATCTACACCGACATCGCCCGCGACGGCATGCAGACCGGCGTGAACATCGCTGCGACGCGCGAACTGGCGGCGTCGATTGCCGCGCCGGTCATCGCGTCGGGAGGACTCGGCGGCATCGAGGATCTTCGCGTGCTCGCCCGCACGCCGGAAAACAACATCGTCGGCGTCATCTCGGGCCGCGCGGTGTACGAAGGCTCCATCGATCTCGCCGAAGCGTTCACCGTTCGCCGCGAGTACGCGTAATGCCGGCGAAGCGCATCATCCCCTGCCTCGACGTGCGCGACGGGCGCGTGGTCAAGGGCGTCAACTTCGTGGACATCATCGACGCGGGCGACCCGGTCGAAACCGCGCGCGCCTACGACCGGCAGGGCGCCGACGAGATCGTCTTCCTCGACATCACGGCAAGCTACGAGCGGCGCAAGGCGATTTTCGACGTCGTTTCACGCACGGCGGAGCAGGTCTTCGTTCCGCTCACGGTGGGCGGCGGCGTCGGCAAGCTCGACGACTTTCGCGACTTGCTGCTCGCCGGGGCCGACAAGGTCAGCGTGAACACGGCGGCTGTGCGCGACCCGAATCTGATCGAGCGCGCGGCGTATCAGTTCGGCAGCCAGTGCGTGGTCGTGGCGATCGACGCACGGCGGCGGCCCGACGGATCGGGTTTCGAGGTCGTGGTGGTCGGGGGGCGCGAATCGACCGGTCTCGACGCGGTCGAGTGGGCAACGAGGGTCGAGCGGCTCGGCGCGGGCGAGATCCTGCTGACGAGCATGGATCGCGATGGAACGAAGGACGGGTTCGATCTGGAACTCACGCGCACCATCACCGACGCGGTGACGATCCCCGTGATCGCGTCGGGGGGCGTGGGCGAGCTCGATCATTTCTACGACGGCCTGACGGCGGGCGGCGCTGACGCGGCGCTCGCGGCGTCGGTCTTTCACTTCGGCACATTCACGGTCGGGCAGGTGAAGCAGTACCTGCGCGACCGGGGCGTCGAGGTGCGCGAGGCGTTTTCGTGATCGATCTGTCGGCCCTCAAATTCAACGACGCCGGGCTCGTCGCGGTCGTCGTGCAGGCGCGCGAGAGCCGCGAGGTGCTGATGATGGCGTGGGCGAACGCCGACGCGCTCGCCGAGACGATTCGTTCCGGCCTCGCCACCTTCTGGTCGCGGTCGCGCGGCGAACTGTGGACGAAGGGCCTGACGAGCGGGAACACGATGCGCGTCGCCGAGATCCGGCTCGATTGCGACGGAGACGCGGTGCTCTACATCGTCGATCCGGCGGGACCCGCCTGCCACACGGGACGGCGAACGTGCTTTTATCGTAAAGTGAACGGCGAAGAATTCATCGAGGACGAGCCATGATCCGCGCCCGTGCGTTGTCAGCCCTGATTTCGCTGCTCTTGGTCGTCGGGCTCGCCGCGTGCGCGACAGGCGACGACGACGATTCGGCGGCGGCTTCGGCGGATGACGACGGCGCGGACGGCGATTCGACCGATGACGATTCGACCGACGACGACGGCGTGAACATCGATCCCGACGACGACACGGATGACGACGCGGGCGACGACGACGCGGACGACGACGACATCGACACGAGCCCGTGGCCGTACTTTCCGCCCGAGGATTGGGGTCCATTCCGCGTCGGCGTGCGAACCGAATATTGGGTGGACGAATCGCGCCACGAGATCTGGGGCAACATGGACCGCACGCTCCCCGTCGAAATCTGGTATCCGGCGGCGGACGCGGGCGGCGTGCCCAACGCGATGCCCGACATGCTCGGTCCGCTGCCGACGTGGGCGCCGGGGCTGCTCGATTCGATCTATCAGGAGAAGCTCGACGAATTGTGGAACACGACGACGTACGCGTTTCGCGATGCGCCGGTAGCCGACGAATCGCGGCGCTTCCCGGTCATTCTGTTCAGCCACGGACTCACGGCGATCCGCTTCCAGAACTACACGCTGTGCGAATACCTCGCGAGCCACGGCTTCGTGGTGATCGCGCCCGACCATTACGGCAACGCCATCTTCGTCAACATCCCCGACGCGATGGTGGTGTTTTTCAACCCGGTGACGACCGTGAGCGCGTACTGGGATCGCCCGCTCGATGTCGATTTCGTTTACGACGAGGTCGAACAACTGGCGCGGGAAGACGATTGGTTTCTCGCCAGGCGGCTCGACCTGACCGCCTTCGGCGTCACCGGCCACAGCTACGGCGCGCTTACCTCGCTGCTCGCGGGTCCGGGGCGGGACTACATCAAGGCCATCGCTCCGCTCAACCCGGTTTGGCTCGGGTTTTTCCCGACCTCGTATCCCAAGCCCGTGCTCATGTTGCAGGGCACGCTCGATGGGCTCGCGGGCGGCATGTTCGACTCCAACGTCACCTCGCGCGCCCTCTTCGATTCGCTCGAAGTCCCGCGCAGGATCCACATCGAAATGCTCGAGGCCGGCCACTACAGCGCCACCGACGCCTGCCTGCTGCTACCGCCGTCGTTCGTGTCGCCGATCACGGGTTGCTCCGGCGAGATGATCGACACGGATCTCGCCAATGCCATCACCGCGCGGTATCTGACGGCGTTTTTCCGCGCGTCGTTGCAGGATGACGACCGCTACGTGCCCACGCTGCTCGCCAACGAATACCCCGAGGACATTGAACTGGTCTCGGTTTGGCAGTAAAAATCGAACAACTCCGACTCCGTGCGGGCACCATGCGTTTTATGCGTTCTCTTTTCGCGGCTTGGGCTGTTTGCGGCGTCGTCGCCCTGGGCGCGGCGTGCGCGTCGAAGGCGTACGTCGCCCCGAAGCAGGAAATGAAGGCTCCGGAGAAGCCGCGGGTCGATTTTTCCAACGTCACGCCCGGCGCGCTCAACCAGCACCGCGAGGCGATGGATCTGTTCAAGAACGGCGATTACGAGGGCGCGGCACGCCATTGGCGCGAGGCGCTCAAAGCCGGTGCGCGCGACGTGACCTTTCAGTACGAGGTCAACTACAACCTCGGCGTGACGTTTCAGAAGATGGAAAAATACATCCTGTCGGAGCAGCACTTCCGCAAGTCCATCGCGCTCGACGACAAAAACGCGCGCGGATACATCGGCCTCGGCACGGCGCTGTCGTTTCAGGGCCGTCAGGGCGAGGCCGTGCCCATGTTCCGACGCGCGCTCGAACTCGACCCGGGGTCGCCCGAGGCTTACGCGGGCATCGCGGCCATGGCGGTGTCGTCGGGCGAGTATGCGAACGCCGTCGACGCCCTGCGGTTCGCCGCGTCGGCTTCGCCATCGGACGGCGCGCTGCGCGACAGTCTGATCGGGGCGTACGTGGGGCTCGCGTCCGGGCGCGTCGCGGCCGGCAATCTCGACGCGGCGCAGGAGCTGTATGGCATGGCGGCGGCGCTCGGCCCCAAGGATCCGCGCCCACTTTACGGTGCGGCGTTCGTGATGCTGCGTCGCGGTTACCCCGGACGTGCGAAGCCGCTCTATTCCCAGGCACGCGACCTGCAGCCGAACCGCAAACCCGACTGGGAGGACCTCGTTCCGGGTTTCGACGGAAAGCCGGACACCACCGAGGCGCTGCGCGCCGAGAGCATGGCCCGACTCTTCCGCGACCGCGGCGATTTCGAGCGGGCCGCCGAGCAATACGCCCTGCTGCTGGCCCTCGACCCTTGGCGGGCCGAAATCTGGCGCGAATACGGCGATCTCGCGATGGACAAGCTGAACGACCCGAAACGGGCCGGCGACGCCGTGCACGCCCTGTGGGTGCTCGACCCGCAGGATGCGAAAGCGACCGACATCGCTCTACGCCTCGGTCAGAACGCGCCGGATTTGCCCAAGGCCGACAAACCGGCCATGCTGTGGTCGAAGGCGGGATCGGCGATCACGCTGGACGGAAAGGGCGTGTCGGGAGACGCGGCGGCGCTCAACGCCGGAGCGAGGATCACCCGTCAGGCCCGGATCGGCGGAGTCGGCGGGAAGCATGTGGTCGAAGCCCGGTTGATCGGTCCCAAGGGCGAAACCGCCCGTTCGGATCGATATGAGATCGATGTGGTGACCGCCGAGATCACGCTGACCGTGTTCGATACGCTCCCAACCGCCGGTGCGTGGAAGCAGGAATGGTCGATCGATGGAAAAGTGGTGGGCGGCGTGAGTTTCGAGCTTCAAGCTCCCTGAGTTTTTGTCGATAAGTCATTCGGACCATAAAATGGGGGCGGACGCGGGCGCGCGCCCGCGGGAGCGAAGGATGAACGGCGAACGCGATGCACGGGCGATGAACGCCGAAAATGAAGCCCTGAGGAGCGAAAACGCGGATCTGCGTCGCCTGCTCGACCGCACGGCGGAGCGCCTGGCCGACGCCGACGCGAAACTGCGGATCGCGCACCTGTCCACCATCCAGACCCTCGTCCGGGCGGTCGAATTCAAGGACCCATATCGCAAGGGTCACTACGAAATGGTGAGCAAGCTCGCGGTCGCCACCGGGCGACGCATGGGCCTCGACGATGAGACCATCGATCGCCTGCGGTTCGGCGGCATGCTGATGGACGTGGGCAAGATCGCCGTCGATACGTCGTTGCTGACCAAGCAGCAGCCCCTCTCCGACGTGGAACTCGCCGCGATCCGCGAGCACGTGCGCGTCGGCGCGCAGATTCTCGATCCCATCGTGCACCCGTGGGAGATCGGCGAACTCGTGTTTCAACACCACGAACGCTGGGATGGTTCCGGTTATCCGCGCGGCCTCGCCGGCGAGGACATCCTGATCGAGGCGCGGATCCTCGGCATTTGCGACAGTTTCGTCGCCATGATGGCGACCCGGGCGTTTCGTGCCGCGTTCAGCCGCACGCTGACGCTCGAAATGATCCGCGACGAGTCGGGCCGCAAGTTCGACCCGGGGGTCGTCGAGGCGTTCGTCGCGGTGGTCGAGTCGGGACCGGACGCGCTGATGGACGAATTCGCCCGGCATTTCGACATGGACAACGACCCCGGGATCTGACCCGTAACCGTGAGCGGAGGCGCCCAGATGGCGGAAGTGACCAATCGGCGGAGCGGATACTTCATCGACCGCCCGTTTCAGGGAAAATTCATCGCGGTCGGACTCGCGGGGCTCGCCACGCTCGCCGTCGGCTCGCTGGTGCTGTGGGGCTCGCAGATGTCGAGCGCTACCCAAATGTCGCCGGGAGCGCAGTCGGGCATCAGCGTCGAGGTCGTGATGCTCCTCGTCCTGATTCTCGCGCTCGTGGTGGTGACGGTGATGTTCGGGCTGCGTTTCTCGCACCGAATCATCGGCCCGATCTACGCCTTCAACCGGCACCTCAACTGGATTCGCGAGGGGAACTACTCGCGCGACCTCAAGCTGCGTCAGGGGGACGAGTTCCAGAACCTCATGACGACCTTCAACGCCACGCAAAGCGCCCTGCGCCGACGCACCCGCGAAAACATCGAAACGCTCGACCGGGCGTTGCGCGCGCTGACCGAACTGGAACACGCCGCGCCGGACGCGAAGCCCGTCGCCGAGGAACTGCGCCGCGAGATCGCCGAGGTCAAGAAGCGCGAGGAGAGCGTGCTGGCCGGGTGATTCGCCGAGGAACCGAGCCCGACGAAAAACGCACTACTTTTTCCGCCTTGACATCGAATACTCGCCGTGATATCGAATCCCCATCGATTGCAATTGGCACGACGTTTTCGTCCGCATTTCTCTACGTGCCCAAGAGGGGATCCGAACCCTCTCGACGCTATTGCGGGCAGGACAAACGGCCTCGGGTTCAACCGTGAGCTGAAAGGCGGCGAGCAATGAGAAACGTCAACTTCATAGCGTCCTCGGTTGCTGGTATGGTTTTCCTCCTCATCGCGATTCTGCTTGGGGCGGGGTGCGGCGAAAGCAACGACAACGGAAACCCCCGCGGGAATTCTACCGATTCGAGCGACAACGACGATGACGCCACCGACGATGACGCCACCGACGACGACGGCAGCGACGATGACGCCACCGATGATGACACGTCCGACGACGATATCGACGACGACACGTTTGATGACGACATAGGCGATGATTTGCCCGACCAATATGGCGGCTATTCGTCCGTGGAGATCGCCGAGAACGCTTTTTTCATTGAGGATTCTTTGGCGTCTATGGCAGTAATATCATCCGATTCCATCGTCTTTCCGGGATCTGGGGCAGATGCGTTAGATTTACTTCAGCCTGGCGATATTATCTATAGCACCTATGGTAATGGGTTTTCGCGAAAAGTTCTTGAACTTATCGCCATACCCGACGCCGTCACAGGGAAATCCATCTCTGAGTACATTGTTGAGACTGTTGCCGTTGGGATTGCCGAACTCTGTTATAACTGCGATGTTAGCTATTACCAAGCTCTTGACCCGATTAATGTTGTGGACGGTGACGGGACTATCCTGTATGAAGACGACGGAGGTTGGCTGGGAAGTGATTTATCGATTACTCTTACAAAAGGACATGTGCGTCTAACTCCATCCTTCTTTTTCAGATTAAAGACTGTTGACGGCGTCCTTGAAGAATTTCGGTCAGTTTTTACCGGACCGGCGACAGCCGCAATTGAAATAGAAGCTGAAGCCCGAGAACAGCTAGACGAAAGCGGTTCAGATATTATTGATATTGCTCCGCTCGCCGCAATTCCGATTCCTGGGCTTCCTGTCGTGTTGACTCCGCATTTGGCTCTAAATTTGGGCTATGATGTATGGTTTGACGCGGTAGCGACAGTTTCCGGGGGGGGTCTCTATTTCATCGGCGGTAACACTAGGCATAAAATATTTTAATGAAGATTTCAGTCCGGTTAACAGTCAGTCATTTATTTATGGAGCTTATGGGCCCAATTGGTCTAGAAACATCGATGCGGGAGTATCTGCTTATGCGCATTTGCAACTTAACCTTCAAATTAACGAACTCGCAGGACCGTTTATCGAACTTGGTCCTGACGCTGATGCTAAATTTTCTCTCAGCCCAATTTGTCATGCGGAATTATTTGGAGGAGCGAGTGCTACGGTCGGATTGATGGTAGATTTTCTTGGCATTGAAGGGGATGCGTTGACTTGGGACGTTTGGGAACTGGAACGGCGCGTTGCATATTTTAATTGTGGTGTTCTCCCAAGGCCAACTTCAGTGGTTCCAACACGCGTGCAACCGAATTCTTTGACCCGCTTCACGGTTTCTGGGGCGAATCTAAACGAAGGCATGGGCTTTTTTGTTCCGGAATGTTACGGGGTGGAGGAGATTTCAGGCGGATCGACTGCTAGACGCTATTTTGAGTGCACAACCGGCAGTTCTCTAGGTGCGAAGCAGGGCTGTGTCAAGGATCAACCCGGCGGAGGAGAATGCTTTAATTTTGTTGTGAATGTTGGAAATATTCCGATCGTCGAAGATGTGTCGCCACGCCTTGTGTCGCTCGGTAGAAACCGCGCAAATCCGCGAGTTCGATTCACCGTTTTCGGGCAGGAATTGCCGGATGATTTGGGATTTTTCGTGGATGGTTGCAATGACTATGAACCCATTTCGGCCGACCCAAACGAATTTCAAATAGATTGCACATTTGACGGCACGGCCGGAACGAAGCGTGGAACAGTTCGAGAATTCATCGGAGGTGAGCAACTGCTCGCTTTTGATGTTCTTGTCGGCCAGTCCGGAGCGATCGTGGATGAGGTGCAGCCGGCCACCGCAGTGCCATCGGCATTGAACACATTTGATGTCATCGGACAAAATTTGCCAACCGGACTTACCTTTTGGGTGGACCAGTGTCAGGGCGTTTCGGAATTGAGCGGTGGCACGGGTAGTCATCGTCAATTTAGTTGTACATTTGGAAGCGTAAGTGGAGAAAAGTCTGGGGCAGTTTCAAAGGACGGTCAAATATTATACCGATTCTCGGTTCAAGTTGGCACTTCGTCTCCAAATGTAACTTCTGTCTATCCACAACGTGCCACCATTAACGAATATACTGAATTTACCATCTATGGTGAAAATTTAATTTCAGGAATGGGGTTCTGGGTGGATGGATGCGATCAGATCCACGAGGTGGCCGGTGGGTCAAGTCAAACTCGGCAGTTTACGTGTACGCCGATCTCGCTCGGCATGAAAGATGGCGTTGTGAAAGATCGGCCCACTGGCACTATACTAAAGACGTTCACTGTCGATATTCACCAAACTACATCAAACGCATCAATTACGCTCACACGCCCAGGCATGGGGGAGACTTGGGGTATAGGATCGTCACATATGATCAATTGGGCGACGGCGAACTCGTTGGGATGTATAGACGTGAATTTGTACTGGGGCGCGACGAACAACTTGCAGATTGCGGATTGTTCGGCTGATGATGGGACTCAAAGTTGGTCCGTTCCTGCTGATCTAATTGATCGGGACGACTACAAGATTGTAGTATCGTTTGATTCCGATTCAGACATCAAAGATGACGCAACGATTTCGATCACCTCGAACAATCCTCCGACCACTCCGACGATCAGTGCGCCGGCCAGCGGCAACGTGAACACGAACATCAATGTTCCGGTTACGGTCGGGACGGACCCGGACAATGATCAGGTGA
>JADLEX010000050.1 GCA_020845895.1 Deltaproteobacteria bacterium
CTGCCTCGGCGCATCTGCGTCAGTTGGGCCAATTCCTCAAGAATCCGCGTCCTTCGCGCCATCAATTCCCTAGCACCCATGCCGTCCTCCAGTGTAGTACTATATACTACACTTCCACGGCGCAAAAAAAAGAGAAAGACCCTTGACCCGGTTTCATGACGTAGGCCCTGTTCGTGTTGCGGATTTGACATCGCCCGAACCTTGTCCCTACAAGGATCGTTCACGTTTCGCGTTTTCCGGGGAGGGAGCCGGTGTCCGACGATCCGCGTCCCGTCAGGCGCATTCTCGCCAGTATCGCCCTGTCGCCGCGCGCCGAGGCCGTGGCCGGCGAGGCGATCGAGCTGGCGCGGCGTTTCGGCGCGGCGCTCTCGTTCGTGCACGTCGGCGCGGATGATGCCGACCGGCGCGAGCGCGTCGCACAGGTGCTCGCGCGCATCGCGGGTGACACACCGCCGCCCTTCGAGATCCGTTCCGGCGATCCCGCCGAGGTGATCTGCGACGCCGGCCGCGACGCGGGCGCGGATCTGATCGTCGCGGGCGCGCTCGAAAAAGAGGGTTTCCTCGAAGGGCTGCGCGGATCGGTGGCGCGGCGCATCGCCCGGCTCGCGCCGTGCAGCGCGCTGCTGATCACCGAACCGAGCCGTGAGGGGTCGCTGTCGGGCCGCGTGGTCGTGGGCATCGGCGACCCCTCGACGGGCTCGGGGGAGTCCGACGACGGCGACGGGCTCGTGCGCTTCGCGGCGGCGTTTGCACAGGCGACGGGCGCGAAATATCTGCATCTGGTGCGCGAGTTCGACCCGCTCGTGTCGCGCGTCGCCGAGTCGTCGGGCGAAACGGCGGTGGACCCCGAGACGCAGCGTCTCTGGGCGACGCAGGCCCGGCTGGAACTCACGGAGTTGCTCGCCGGCGTCGACACGACGGGGCTCGTCACCGAGGCGGCGTGTCTCGAAGGCCGCTACGGCATGGAGATGGTGGAGTACGCGCTGCGCGTTGAAGCCGATTTGACGATCTTTCCGCTGCCGCGCCGTCGCCTCAATTTCTGGGACCGATTTTTTCACCACAGCGCCGAAAACGTGCTCGAGCGCTTGCCCTGCGCCGTGTTGTTCTATCGCGAACCCGAATCCGCGTCGAAAGACGGCACGTCACAAGAGGGCTCGTGATGGCCAGTTTGACGCACGACGAACTCGTTCGATTCTTCTTTGCGCTCGCCGTGCTTCTGGCCACGGCGCGGCTCCTGGGAGAGATCGCCGTTCGCGTGCGTCAACCGACCGTGATGGGCGAGATTCTCGCGGGCATTCTGCTCGGCCCCACCGTGCTGGGTCGCCTTGCGCCGGGCGTGAGTACGTGGCTTTTTCCGAGCACGGGTGGATTTCCCGCGGCATTCGAGGCGTTCACGACGGTCGCCATCGTCCTGTTTCTATTGACCGCCGGGTTCGAGGTGGATCTGTCCACCGTGTGGAGGCAGGGGCGTTCGGCGCTTCGGGTCGGTCTCACCGGCATGTTGATTCCGTTCTCCATCGGATTCGTCCTGGCCCGCGCCGTTCCGCAATTGGTCGGAGCGGAAGGCGACACGAATCCTCTCGTGTTCGCCCTGTTTTTCGGCACGGCGCTCTCGATCACCGCGCTTCCCGTGGTCATCAAGATTCTCATCGACCTCAACATTTTCCGGTCCGATGTCGGGATGATTATCGTGTCTTCGGCGATTCTTCTCGACCTCGTCGGCTGGAATCTGTTCGCGGTCGTGCTCAGCCTGTCGGGCGCGGCCGGCGCGCAGATGAGCGTCGGAACGACGGTGACGCTCACGATTCTGTTTGCGTCGATCATGCTGACGTTCGGGCGCATGGCGTTTCACCGCGTGCTGCCCTGGTTGCAGGCTCATGCCACTTATCCGGGCGGGGTCCTCGGATTCGCGCTGGCCGGCGCGCTCGCCTGCGCCGCATTCACCGAGTGGATCGGCATCCACGCCATCTTCGGCGCGTTCATTTTCGGCATCGCGCTCGGCGATTCGGTCCACCTGCGCGCGCAGACACGCACGATGCTCGAGAATTTCGTCGGATTTATTTTCGCGCCCATCTTTTTCGCCAGTATCGGCCTCAAGGTCGATTTTGTCGCCAGTTTCGATCCCGTGCTCACGCTGGTGGTTCTCGCCGTGGGAACGATCGGCATGGTGGGCGGCGGAACGATCGGCGCGCGCTGGAGCGGTCTGGCGCCGCGCGAGTCGCTCGCCGTCGGCGTCGCGATGAACGCGCGCGGGGCGATGGAGATCATCCTGGGTCTGCTCGCTCTGCGTCACGGTATCATCGGCGAGCATCTGTTCGTCGCCCTCGTCATCATCGCCCTCGTCACCTCGATGACTTCGGGCACGCTCATGCAGTCGATCCTGCGCCTCAAGCGACGGGTGCGTTTCCACGATTATCTGACGTCGAAAACGTTTGCTACTTCGCTCGATTCGTCGGACCGCGAGGAAGCGATCGCGCAGCTCTGTCGCCTCGCGGGACTCGCCGCGAACTTGAATGTCGACGACCTCACGCGACGCGTGCTCGACCGCGAGCAGACGGCGTCGACGGGGTTGCCGGGCGGAATCGCCGTGCCGCACGCACGGGTGCCGGGACTGCGTTCGCCGGTGGTGGCGGTCGGGCGCGCGCAGCCCGGGATTGACTTCGACGCGTCCGACGGCAAACCCGCGACGTTGATCTTTCTGATTGTCACCCCGGAAAACGATCACCAGAGCCAGCTCGAAATCCTCGCCGACATCGCGGCGACCTTCGCGAACGCCGCGCTGGTGGAGCGCATGGCGCGCGCGGCGGGTTACACCGAGTTTCTCGCGGTCATCAAGCGGGAGGTCCCGGGGTAAGGGGTTCAAGTCCCCGTTTCCGCCCTCACCCCCGACCCCTCTCCCGTCCGGCGGGAGAGGGGAGACGAGCGAAGCGAGTCCGGGTGAGGGTCCCTCACTTCCCCAGCAATATTCTCACGCGGTCCAGCGCCTCGATCATTCGCGGCTCGTCCACGGTCAGCGCGATGCGGAACCAACCTTCGCCCGCGCGGCCGAAGGCCGTGCCCGGCGTGAAGACCACGCCCGTCGTCTCCAAAACGCGCGACACGAATGCGGCACTCGTCTCGTCGGTGGGCACGCGGCACCAGACGTAGAACGTCGCGGGGCTCTTGAGAAACTCGATGCCCATTTCGCCGAGGCGCGCCTCGCACACGCGGCGGCGGTGGCCATAGATTTCGTAATTCGCGAGCACGATCGGGTCATCGTGGCGATCGAGCGCGGCGATCCCCGCGATCTGGATGGCGTCGAACGCGCCGGAATCGACGTTCGTCTTCACCTGGCCGAGCCCGCCCACGTAAGCCGCGTCGCCGCACGCCCAGCCGATGCGCCAGCCGGTCATGTTGAACGATTTGGAGAGGCTGTGCATTTCGATGGCGATCTCTCTCGCGCCGTCGATTTCGAAGATCGACATGGGCCGGTAGCCCTCGAACGCGAGTTCCGAATACGCGTTGTCGTACACGAGCAGGATGTCGAACTCGCGGCAGAACGCCACCGCCTCGCGCAGAAACGCCGCGCTCACGACCGCGCCCGTGGGGTTATTCGGGTAGTTGAGGAACATCAGCTTCGCGCGACGCGCCCACTCGGTGGGAATGGCGGCGAGGTCGGGGGTGAAATTGCGCTCCGCGGCCAGCGGCATGTCGTGCACGATGCCGCCGCAAAAAGCGGTCGCGACCGCATAAACGGGGTAACCGGGGTTCGGCACGAGCGCCAGGTCGCCAGGGTTGATGTACGCGAGCGGGATATGCGCGATGCCTTCCTTGCTGCCGATCAGCGCGAGCACCTCGGTCGCCGCGTCGAACGAAGCGCCGAATCGCTTTTTCATGTAACGCGCCGCCGCCTCCCGATAATCGAGTCGCCCGGTGTAGTCGGGGTAGCGGTGCGTGCGCGGGTCGCGCGCGGCCTCGCGCGCCGCTTCGACGATAAACGCGGGCGTCGGCAGGTCGGGATCGCCGATGCCGAGGCTGATGATGTCCTTGCCTTCGGCCTTCGCCTTCGCGCGGGCCTTGTCGATCGCGGCGAAGGGATAGGGCGGCAGGTTGCGGATGCGGTCGGCGAGTTCGATGCGCGGCATGGTTCGTTCCCGTTCGTGAACGCGAATTCGCGTGGTGAATATTCGGCGAGGGCGTTGTTTACCGAAAAGACGCTGCCGTGTCACGAGCCGCGAAAATCCGGTAGTTGGTCAGTTTGCGCGGAGCGATACGATGGCCATTCCGACCGGAGCGAAGCGGAGCGGAGGAATCGCTTTGTTTCGCGAAGTTGAAAGGGATTCCTCGACTCTCCGCCTCGCTTCCGCTTCAGCGGATCGCTCGGAATGACATCGCATGCGTTAAACTGACCCACCACAGAGAATGCGACGCCGCCGTCTCACGACCGGGATGCTCGGGGATTTCCGACACAGGTCGAATCACGGATCGACAAGGCCAATCATAACTGTATAACCGTTTAAACGGTTATACAGTTATGAGTTTGGCACTCGTGTCGTCGCCTCGACACGCCCGTCGGACGGTCGTCATGCTCTCCGCGCGGCGCAGCCGCGAGTCACGACCTAATATGCAATTATGCACTAACCATCGGATAATATTGCACCCCGGTCGGGTGCGAGTAAAAACCATCGATACGGCGCGAATGGTCGCGGCCAGGGAGGAATGTGATGAAGAAGGTCATCGGAATGGTGGTGCTGGCGGCGTTCGTGGCCGCGTCTCTCGCGGTCGGCGCGGGCACGGTCGCGACGGTCTCCACGAGTGGAGACGAGGTGAAGGTCGCGCGGGGATTCTCCGCGTCGCGGATGAAACTCGACCGCTCGCGCTTCGGCAGCGCGATCGACCGCTACAGCAGCCCGTCGCGCGCGGATCGGCGCATGGTCACTTCCGCGCCGCACTTCGACGTGCGGATGCTGAAGGTGGACGGTCAGCAGAAGGACAAGATGAAAGCGCGCGCGTTCAAGAATTCGACGCACTGACCTGACCACCGTCGTCCGAACGAAGGCCGCTCATGACGGGCGGCCTTCATGTTTCATGCGAAGGCGCTCTTCCGACGCGCGTGGAAAAACCAGGCCGCGAGATACAGGGCGAGCGCGACGAGGGTCAGCGCGCGGATGCCGGTGACGAATGAGAGCGTCTCGGCGAGACCGCCCAGAATCGCGCCGAGCAGATTCGATCCCAGGGCACTCGCGACAGACTCGCAGCGATCGAGTTTGGTCGCGATAATGACGCCCGCGAAAAACAGCGGGAACGTATAGAACGCGCCGGCCGCGAAACCGCGCGCGAGCCAGCCGAAGCCGAGCCAGCGCTCCGGCGAAACGGCCCAGGCGACGACCAGTCCGACAGCGAGCATCGCGAAGTACGGCGACAGATTCGCGGGGCGGCGACGAATCACGAAGCCGTTGGCGGCGAGCGCCATCGCCAGCACGCCGGTGATGACGACGGCGTTGACGATCCACGTCGAACCGAACAGCAGCATCATTTTACTGATGAGATGCACTTCCATCAGCAGGAATGCCGCGCCGAGGAAAAAGAACGATCCGTCGATGCGCGCAACCCCGCCCATCGCCGCGCGCACGCCGATCACGGAGAGCGCGGCGAGCACGACGGTGACGATCGCGTGCAGCGTGGGGATGCCACGCGTGCGCAGCCACATGTACGGCCAATCGTCGGTCGTCGGCGTCACGTCCTTCGGCAGGTCGAGCATGCGACCCGCGACGCGCGCGCGCAACGTTTCGTCCGCGGAGAGAATGTCGAAGAACTGCTTCGTCGTTCCGCCGATCAGGACCGCGCCCGTGGTGCCGCGATAAACCGGGTTCACGCTCCGGAAGGCGAGCGGGGGATTCCCGAAGACCTCGGCGAGGCTCGCGGCGATGCGTCCGCCGATCCAGTCGGAGAACCCGATCGACACGACGAGCAACCCGCCGGGCGCGAGATGCGACGCCGCCGCGCGAAAGCTGTCCACGGTGTAGACGTAATTGTCGAGGCTGATGTTCGAGTAGTTCGACGAGAGCGTGTGCGCGTCGAGCAGGCCGAAGAGGATCATGTCGTAAGTTTCCCGCGTGCGCTGGAAATGGGCGCGGGCGTCATCGACCACGACCGTCACGCGAGGGTTGGCGTACGGTCGTTCGGGGTGCAATTCCTTGCCGAGCGCGAAGATGTCGGGGTCGATCTCGACCGCGTCAATGCGCGCCGAGGTGTTGCGAAGCGCTGCGGCCGTGTCATTGCCGGTGCCGGCGCCGACGATGAGAACGCGCCGGGGATTGGGCACGAACCGGTAGGGCAGATTGTAGAAGTCGTACGAGAGCGTCTTTTCGTCGGCGCGAAAAATGGCGGCGTGCCGGCGGATGAACTCCGGCGAGAGATCGAACAGGAACTGATAGAAGGTGTTGTTGACCTCGAGGACGCGGAACGTGAGGTCCTCGTCCTCGTCGGGGATGCGAAAGGTGCGCAGAGACAGCTTCTGGTACGGGCTCCACGACACGCGCGGACGATCGCCGGAGCGCGCGGTCACCCCCTCGGCCGCGTTCATCGTCACGGGTTCGGCGGGGTGCGTCGCCGTCAGGCAGAAGACCGCAACAACGCCCGCGGCGAGGGCGGCGACGGTCTCGCGTCGATCGGGCCATGCGATCGGCACGAGCATCAGCGCGCCGAGTCCGAGCCACGCGGCGGGCGGCAGCGACGCGAACGACACGAGAGAAAACAGCCACACCCCCGCGATGCTGCCGCCGATGTTGAGCGAATAACGCAGCAGGCGTTCGTGGGGATTTTCCATCAGCCGCCCGAGCAAGCGACCGAGCGGCACGAAAAACACGACAATTAGACCGAACAGAATCACGAGCAGCGCGATTCCGGCCGCCACGCGCGTCAGGGCCGGGGCCGAGCGCGCCATGTCCCACATGAAAAAGTCGTCGAACGCGAGATGGCGCATCAGAAATCGGGCGGGCAGATTTTCGTCCGTCACGAACGGCGGGCTTACGAACACCACGAGGGCGACGAACGCGCCGATGGTCGCCGGGAGTCCGCGCGGCCTTGCCGCCGTGGCGAATCCGAGCCCGAGCCCGAGGAACGCGGCGATCAGGGCGAGGTTCTTGAAGTAGGCGAAGACGCGGACCTCGGTGGAGATCCAGCGAATGAGCAGCAGTTCGAGAAACAGCGTGGCCACGCTGCCGAAAAAGAGAAGTGCGCGTTCTCGGCGGGGATTCATGCGCTCGGGCATCTCCATGGAAAAACGGGACGGGCGATGGCCCGTCCCGTGCGATCGTCGGCCGCGATCAGCAGCCCGCGACCTCCCAGCAACCCGCCTCGGCATCCGAGAACGCCGTGCAGTCGCCGTCGGCGTCATCGTCGCCACACGACGCGGCCAAGGCGAGAGATCTGAGCACGTCGATCACGATCTCGAACGCAAACCAGCGGGACTCGATCACCCTTATTACCACCGGCCATCCGCTTTCGCCATGATCCCCGTTCGCAAATCGCCGTCCGCGTTGTGACCGCTTCGCCGTTTTGTTAGTCTCGCCCGTCATGTCTCAACTTGCCCCCATGTCGTTCCTGAGCTCGCCCGCCGTGCGCGCATCGCTCGGCCGTTTCGCACGCACGGCGGTTCTCGTCGCCGCGCCGATCGCGGCGATCGGGTGGTTCGCGGGGCTCGCGGAAATCTCCTCGCGTGGTCTGCTCGACCGCGCCCTGCCGATCGCGGCGCGTTTCGCGCTTGTGCGCTCGCTCGGCCCGGCCCTCGCGACCGGGCTCACAATCGGCGTGTGGGCGGGGCTGCTCAGAATCGCGCTGCACGCGGCGTGCCGCGACGTGAACCGGGAGCGCCGCACGTTCGGGCTGCTCGTGCTGTTCGGCGCGCTCGTCGCATTCATCGCGATGGCCCGGCGGTTTCCCGCGTGGAAAGCGCTCGCTGACAGCGCCGCGTATACCGGCGAGGCGGTGGGCGTCTGGTTCGGAATCGTGCTGCTTGGTGTCGCGAATTTCGTTCAGGCCACGCTCCCTGTTCGCTTGAAAACCATCAGCGTGGTGGGGATGGGCGCGACGCTGGCCGCGTTTCCCATCGCGCTGCTCGAGTCCCGGATCTTTCGTCGGTCCGCGCCCGCAACGCCCTCAATGCCGACCCGGGGAAAACCTGTTCTCGCGTGGGCGGCGTCCGCGTTTATCGGCGCCACCATCGCGACCATCGCCGTCGTGTCGCCCCCGCGAACCAAGAGCGATCTGCCGCCGATCATCCTGATCTCGATCGACACCCTGCGTCGCGACCATATGTCGGTATACGGATACGAACGGCCGACCACGCCCAACCTGGAGGACCTCGCGCGCGACGGCGCGGTCGCGCAGCAGTTCATCGCCGTGTCGCCGTGGACCCTGCCGACGCACGCCACCATGCTCACCGGGCTTTCCCCCGCGCAGCATGGCCTCACGGCTCACAACGCCCGGCTGGCCAAACGCTCACCGCTGGTCGCCGAGATTCTCAAGAACCGGGGATACCGGACCGGCGCGGTCGTGACCTCCACGCTGCTCGCGCCGACCTACGGATTCGCGTCGGGATTCGACAAGTATGAATTCAATGTCTCCCTCGACGCGCAGCTGGCCGCGGACCGCCTCCGACGGTGGCTGATCACCGATCCGAAGACGCCGAACTTCCTGTTTCTGCACGTGTTCGACGTGCACTACCCCTACACCCCGCCGCCGCCGTTCCTGGGCCGTTTTGGGCCGGTCGACGAGTACATGCAGAGCAAGCAGGAAGGGAACTTTTTCGATTTCGCCAAGTGGGTCGAGACGCGGCGGCAGACGCGGATGCCGACCGTGGTGAATCGGTACGACGAGGGGGTGCTCTACGTCGATCACGTGCTCGGTCTGTTTTTCACGGAGCTCAGAAAGTCCAAAATCTACGATCGCGCCTGGATCTTTGTGGTCTCGGATCACGGCGAAGAGTTTTTCGAGCACGGCGGGATGGGGCACTCGGTGACGCTTTACGAAGAACTGGTGCGCGTTCCGTTCATCGTCAAGGCGCCGGGCAATGCGTGCGGCGGTTCGACGATTGCGGCCGGTCAGATCGCGCAGGCCGCGCTGGCGTCGATGCTGCTCGACGCGGCGACGAAGGATGGGGCAGCGCCGGCGTGCGACGAGGCGACCGGCGCGCCGGTCCTCGTAGCCCAGCATTCGACCGCGGCCACGGTCGTTTCCGAAACGCGAACCTTCGGCCCGTTGCGGTTCGGCGCGCGCACGCCCGCCTTCAAGCTATTGTCGCCGGCGCGATATCAAAAGGTTCACATGGAAGCCGAGCACGGCTACCAGCTCTTCGACCTCGCCGGGGACCCGGGCGAGGCGAACGACATCTACGCCAAGGGCGCAGCTCCCGATTTGGAGCAGGCACTCGAATCCGCATTTCGCGCCGCGGCCGAGGTCGCGACGGACGCGAAGACGCAGCGGCTCGACCCGCAGACGATCGAGGTCCTCAAGAGCCTCGGTTACATTCAGTAAAGCGACGGGCTCAATACCCCTCGGGCGGTTGCCACAGTTCGATGCGGTTGCCGTCCGGGTCGAGAATCCACCCGAAGCGCCCCAGCTCGCTGTCCTCGATGCGTTCGTCCACCCACACGCCCTTGGCCCGCAGATCGGCGAGCGCGGCGTCGAGGTCGCGCACGCGGAAGTTGATCATGAACGGCGCGGGGCTGGGTTCGAAGTAGGTGGTGTCCGCGGGAAACGGCGACCACACGGTCGAGGCCATCGATCCGGGTTCTTCCCCGTCGCCGCCCTCGCGCCAGCGAAAGACCACGAATCCGTCGGGGCTCTTGGGCAGTCCCAAATGCTCGACGTACCAATCCCGAATCGCCTCGGGGTTCTTCGACTTGAAGAACACCCCGCCGAATCCCGTCACGTGCGACATGTCGCTCCTCCTTTTGCGGGAACACATATCGAACCCGAAATCGCGCCGCGCGTCCATGGCCGTGCCGTTTGCGCCGTGACGTGAGTTCGCGATTCGCGCCTTATCCTGGTGTTCCCTTCCACGGCTCGCCCGGCAGCAGCGGCATGACCTCGCGCCGGATGTACTCCTCGGCGCTTGCGGTGTCCCACTCGACGCCGGTCGCCAAGAGCGGCGCAATGTCCTTGGCGAACACCGAATCGCCGTACTTCTCGTGCAGGTTCATCTCGAATTCCGCGCGGGATACGTGCGCGCCGTCGTGTTCCAGATACCGCCGGAAACACTCCACGATGCGCGCGGGATCGCCGCTGCCATGCTTGCCGGCAATCCACAAGTCGAACAGGTCCCGGCTCTTCTTGCGTTGGTACAGGGCACGCAGCTTGGTGCCGAGCAACTCGTCGAGCGCATACGTCCTGATGGGTGCCGCGCCGGAGAACCACCGCGATTGCATTTCCAGTGTACGTTCCTCGAAGCCAAAGACGGTGAAGTGTTCGCGGGTGTTGATCTCCACCTTGAGCCTCATGGGTATGGCCGGCGCTCCCTCGCTGGTCATCCGGTAGATCAGGATCACGCGACCCTCGTTGAACGAACGCTTCGGCGAGCCAAGCCAGGGGTCCAGCACCGCGCGCACGGCGGTGAGCGTGTCGCCGATCGATCCGGGTTCCACCTGCACGAGGTCGATGTCTTCCGAGTAGCGAGGCGCGGGTTTGATGTGAAGCTTGTAGAGCGCGGTTCCGCCGCGAAAGGCGAGCGCCTTGGCGATCTCCGGGCGGTCGAACATCTCGATCACGGTGCGGGTGATGACCATATCCTGCTCAACCTGGAGGTCCTGCGTCCACCGCGCTTGCGTCCGCCACTGCGTAATGTCGTCGAACGGGATCATTGTTCCGGCTCCACGGTGTCGTTGACTTGCAGCTTCCAGCGGACGTTACGATCCCCGTCGTCCGAACGACGCTTCGGATTCAGCGGAATGGTCTGGCGAGCGTTCTCGGCAACGTATTCGGCCAAAGGACCGACCAGGTTCTCGGCGCCGACGATCTCCAGGAGATGGCCGAGCCGCTGGGACCACGACACCGGGGACAATGGAGCGAGGTGAGCCAGTTCGTCCGCGTTGATCGCCTCCACGAGTTCCGTCAGGACGGTGGCGACGTGATCCATTCCGCCCGCACGTTCGGCGTACCCCACGAGATCGAACGCGGTGGCCTCGGGGGTGGAAATCCTCACGATCCCTCTCGGTGTGTTTTTCGCGATCGTCGGGATCTCCTGCACGTTGCGCCGGGCGAAAAAACGAACCCGAACATCGCCGCATTCGATGGGTCGGCGGTTGATCGCGACGATGACCTGAAATGTCTGCGGGCGGTGGTGGGCGGCGCCGTGGTACTCGGCGGCGCTGAGGAGACCGACGTAATAGTCGAGGCCGAGATGATTCATGAGTTGTGGCACGAACTGGTCGGCCGGGAGACACCCAATGCGCCGGTACTCCGGCGGCACGATGACGTGGAACCCGTTGAAAGGCATTGCGATGGCCCCCTTGGCGCGGAGCCGCCGAAGGGCGGCTCTTGCGGCCACGATGGATATCCCCAAGGCGTCGCGGACCTCCACGGTGGTGACGTGGTAACGCCCCTGGGAAGCAAGTTCGTCAATGTGTTTGGCGAGGTCCACGAACAGTCTCCCGATAGATCACTCGCAAAAGGTAACGAAAGACGCTTCCTTTTGCAAGTGAAATCGACAGGGATGTATGGAGCGGAGAAGGTGTCCGAGGCATAGCGGGAGTCGATGTTCGATTTCCCGGCGGCGGCGTTTCACGGGGAATTTTCGGGCGTGGCGACGCCCGATCGCCCCGGCGGGCGTGTGGTGTGCTAAAATAACTCGACTTGGGGCGAACCTCCCGACGGGTGACGAGATGAAATGGGTGTCTTCGTGGACGGCGTTCGGCGCGGCGGTGTTTTTCGCGGCGGCTCTGGCGATCGCGGCGTGCGAGAGCGGCGGCAGCGGCGATGATGATGACGACGATTACCAGGGAGACGGTACGCTCGGCGGCGAGATCATGGAAGCCTGCGCCGAGTTCTTCGCCGAATGCTACGACCTCTCAGAGGCGTCGGCCGCCGCGAATTACTGCGATTTCCTCGACCAATATCTCGATCTCGGCCCGTGCTACGACAAAGCGCTGCGCGACTTTCTCGGATGCGTGATCGACGGGTTCGACTGCGATACGCACGACCCCGCCGGGATTACGCCGTGCCAGGACTCGCTGGGAGCCGACCTCGCGGACTGCGGCGGACCGGTCGACGATGACGCCGACGATGACGCATCGGATGACGACGACGATTCGGATGATGACGACGCGGACGATGACGACGACGACAGCGACGACGACTCGGACGACGATGCCGATGACGATGCGGACGACGACAGCTCGGGTTCGGCTCCCGTTCTCTCCGGCGGCGGGTGGGATCCTGATCCCGCGGTCGACGACGGCTCGGGCGACATCGTCAGCACGCTCTCATGGCAGGTTTGCGATGTGGACGACGACCTGTCCGGCGGGCAGATCTTCATCTGGTTCACCGGAACCTCGGAGCCCGCGATCGTGGACGACGTCTTTTGGGACGAATTCGGCGGCGGGGCGCCCAGCGCGCCGAACTGCGGCTCGCCGCTCACCGTGGGCATCACGGTCGATTTCACGTCCATCGTCCCGTGGGGCGACGACAACTGCGTCGACGTCGAAGCCACGGATGGCGAAGGCAACATGAGCAACAAGCTCGTGAATCTTTGCGTCTACGTGCCGTGACGTTATAGGAACGCGAAACCTTCGCCGCGATAGGTCGGCACGCGATCGACCACGCGGCCGCCGCGCACGAGCACGATCTCGTTGAAACGCTCCATCAATTCCCCGGCCTTGGCGTGCCGGAAAATCACCGGCGCGCCGAGCCGCGCCTCCCCCGCCGACGCCGGCCAACGCAAGGGGGTCTGCGTTTCGCCCGCGCCCTCGACGCCGAGCAGCGATAAGCCCCGCGGCAAATGCGGCACCGGCAGACGGTCGCGCCCGGCCTCGCCGCTGGCGACGTAGCCGCCGCCCTGACAGGTGACGATGCCAGGCGCGGGAAAACGAACGATTTGAAGCGCGAAAAACGCGGCGGGTTCGAGCCGGGTTCCGGCGTAGTAGTCGAACAGGTGCGGACAGAAAAATCCGCTGCCCGCCGTGACCTCGGTGACGACGTCCTCGTTGCTGGTCGTCGCGAGGCTTCCCGTGCCGCCGCCGTTGAAGAGCGCGACGTTCACGCCCGCCGCGCGAAGCTCCGACGCGATACGCGCGCGCCGCGAAGCGACATCGGGAATCGACCGGCGCTTGATCCATGCTTTCACCGGGTTCGTCAGCGGCGTGAAGGGGCTCGCCTCGCCCATGCCCGCGACCTGCGCCTCGTAGCCCATCAGTGCGTCGACGATCACGCCGCCCGCCCGCTGGGCCTCGCGCGCGATCGCGATCGCCTCGGCCCCCGTGCGGATGGGGCTGCGCCGAACGCCCAGATGCGTCGCCGTGCCGAACGGTCGATACGACATGTCGATGTCGATCACCGCGCGCAGCGTGACGCCTTCGGCGTGCGAGACATCGCTCATCGCGCGCACATGTTCGGCGCTGTCCACCACCAAGCGCACGGTGCGGCCCGCGCGCGTGAGCGCGGCGAGCGCCACTAGGTCGGCGCGCTGCATTGTGGGATACGCAATCAGCAGATCGTCGAAACCGCGATCGGCGAGAAAGGCGGCCTCGGCGACGGTGAGGCACATGAGGCCGCCGTAGATGTCTTCCAGTCGTTCTCGCAGATGCGAAGCAACCCGAACGCAACGCAGCGATTTGGTCGCGAGGCGAAGCCGCTTGCCGCTCGCCCGCACGGGCGCGGCGATGCGATCGGCGTTGCGCTCGAGCGCGTCGAGATCGACGAGCGCGGCGGGCAGGGCTACGCCTTCGAGGGAGCGAATCCAGTCGGAATATTCGAGCCGGCCGGTTTGAAGCACGCGTTCTCCGTGGAACGACGTCATTCTACGAACGCAAACGGAAAGAGGGAAAGGGAAAGAAAACGGGCCGGCGCGAACCGGCCCGATCCGTTTTTATCGCTCGAAAATTGCGCTACACGCGGAACTGGCCCACGATGCCGCGCAGTTCGTCCGCGAGCGCCGACATGTTGTCCGACACGCGCCGCGTGGTCGCCGCGCCCTGCGCGGTTTCGCGCGCCGCGGTGTCCACGCCCTGGATGTTGCGCGACACCTCGCCCACGCCGGAAGCGGACTCGACCACGGCGCGCACGACTTCGCTTTCGAGGCTCACGGAAAGCTGCTGCACCGACGCCGAGACGCTGGTGCTGCCCGTCGCGGCCTGCTGCACGGAGACGGCGACTTCGCGCGTGGTCGCGGTCTGCTGCTCCACGGCGGCCGCGATCATGCCGGAGATCGTGTTCATCTCGTTCACGAACTCGGTGATGCGCGAGACCGCGTCGACCGAGTCGCGGGTGTGCGTCTGCATGGCGCGGATCTTTTCGTCGATCTCCTGCGTGGCGACGGCCGTCTGCTTCGCGAGTTCCTTGACCTCGTGCGCGACCACGGCGAAACCTTTGCCCGCCTCGCCGGCGCTCGCCGCTTCGATGGTGGCGTTGAGCGCGAGCAGATTCGTTTGATCGGCGATGTCGTTGATGACGTTGACGACCTTGCCGATCTCGAACGACGCGGCCTCGAGCGCCTTCACCAGCTCGCCCGTGCGCGCGGCCTGCGTGTTGGCGTCGGCGGCCACGGTCGCGGCGCGGCTGGTGTTGCGCGAGACTTCCTGCAGCGTTGAGGTCATTTCCTCCATCGCCGCGGCGATGGTGTTCATGCCCGTCGACATCTCCTCGACCGACGAGGCGATCGTCGTCACGTTGCCCGACATGTTCTCCGCGGCGCGGCGCACCATGTTGACGCTGCTCGAAATCTGCTCCGACGCGCTCGCCACCACGCCTGTCTGGCGGCTCATTTCCTCGGCGCCTCCGGCGAGCTGGGCCGACACGCTCGACAGATCCTCGGCGCGGCTCGTGAGCTGCATCGTGCTGTCGGCGACCTTGCGGATCGAAATCTGGAGTTTCTCGACGAACTTGTTGAAATTCGTCGCGAGCGCGCCCACCTCGTCCTTCGTCTTCACGTCCAGGCGGCGCGTCAGGTCGCCCTCGCCGTCGGCGATATCCGCCAGCATGGCGTTGGCCTCGACGATGGGCTTCACCACCGACCGGGCGATGACGAGTGCAAACGCCACGCCGATCACGAAGGCGACGAGCGAGACCGTCACGTTCAGCCACTTCACGCGCTGGTTCGACGCGAGCACGGCCGGACCCAGGGCGTCCTGGCGCTCCATGAAGACCTGTCGCACCTCTTCGATGTGCCCGCTCATGCGGGGCCCGAGTTCCTTCAGCGCGACGTTCACGACGGCGTTGCGCTCGAGGATCGCCTTCTCGCTCGCTTCGCGGGATTTTTCGTAGGCCTCCGCGTTGTCGCGAATTTCGCTCATCAGTTTCCGGGCGTCGCCCGCCGCCGCGAAGCCGTCGATCTTTTTCACGCCGGCCTGAAATTGGGCGATCATCGCGCGCGCTTCGCTTGCGGATTCGGTGTTGTTGTCTTTCAGGAACCGCAGCATGTTCACTCGGCCCTTGAGAAGATCGCGCCGTGCGTTGGCCGCCGTCGTGACCGCCGCGGGGTCCGTCAGCAGGTTTCCGTCGATCAGCCGCGTGATCGCCGCTTCGATTTTCGGGCCGGCCTCGAAGAGCGTCTTGACGTTCGAGTCCGACGTTTCCTGCAACGCCACCGCCTTGCGGAACGCCTCGTCGAACTCTTTCATCTCCCCGACGATTCCGTCCAAGTCGCGTCGCGCGCGGATGACGAGTTCGGATTCGCCGAGCGCATCGAGGTGCTTGCGCGCCGTTTCCGCGGCCTCGATCGCGTCCTTGTACCGTTCGTCGTACTTCGCCACGAGCTTGGCGTCCGACGTCGAGAGGAATTCGACCGCGAATAGTCGGCCCTCCGTCAGATCCTGATTGACTCTGGCGAGAGCGTTGCGGACGATCGCGGTGCCGCGATACTCGGTGAACCCGCTTCCAGCTTTTGTCAGCCCGAAAAAGGCCGTGACGGCGATCAGCGCCAGCAGCGCGATCACGGTCCCGAAACCGAGCGTGATTCTCTTCGCGATGGTCATGTTACCGAGCGTCATGCGTATACCTCCCCTGTGCGGCGCGCCGAACCGCCGCTTTCCAAACCAGGAATTTCCGCGAGAAATGCGGCCCTCGAGAGGTTCCGGACGGAGCCCGGTTCATTCTCGACGTGTGACTGATCGGTGCGCGGGGGAGCGGCGCTGCAATATCATCCGACGATTGCGTGATGACGATTACATGAAGAGATTTTCGCGCAGGACGGGATCAGATCGAGTCGTCATCCGTCGTATCATCGTCGGTCGTGTCGTCGTCCGCGGTGTCATCGTCGCCCGCCGCGAACGTGAATGCGATCTCGGCTCCAGCGCCTTCGACGCCGCATTCGTCCTCGACCGAGAATGTCCATGTCGCGTCGCCCGCCGCCGCGTCGAGGGTCAGCGGGATGTCCGCGCCGGCATCGCACGCTCCGTCGGGCACCTCCCACGCGATGGTCGATTTCGCCCCGCCGGTCTCGCCGAAGACGAGCCCGCGACGCACGTTGCATTCGGTGTCGGCGACCACGAGACGCACGGCCAAGCTCGCGCCGGCCGGAACCTCGACCGGGTTCGACGTCGCGACAACGCCGTCGATTACCGCCACCGCGCTCGTCACCGACGGCGCGCCGTTCGACGCGTCGCACAGCGGGTCGTGCGTCCGGTCGAATCCGGCGATCAGGCCGTCGTTGCCGCTTACCACCGATACGAATTTATCGCCGCCGACGGGCGCGGCGCGCAGCGTGTCGTGACCGCCCTTGCGCACGGTGTAGAGCAGCGCCGCGTCGTCCGCCGACCAGCGCGGCCGGGCCGATGCGTCCACGGTGTCGAGCACGGCCTGCGTGTTCGCGCCGGTGCCGACCTCCCACGTGTAGAGGCGGCCGTCGCTGACGTAGGCGACGCGGCCGCCCGTGTGCGACCAGTCGGGGCTCGTCCCCTTGGCGATCCAGGTGATTTCGGCGCGCGCCTCGAGGTCGATCAGGTACATCATGATCTGCAGACCCGAGCTCGCCTGCACGCGCAGGGGCACCGCGGCGTACTTGCCGTCGGGCGAAATGGCCGGGGTCATCGCCGGGTCCTCGAGCGACGTGTCGATCGTGCCGGGCGGCACGACGACGGGCATGGCGGGTGCCGTTGCGACGAGCGGCTCCAGATAAACGCCGTCGGCCTTGACGTAGAGGATCTGATCCATCTGCGGGCGATACGCGGCCCACATCGCTCCGAGCGCCACGGGACGCGACCCCGCGCCGCCGACAGCGGTTTCGGACAGCACGCCGTCGCGAATGTAGAGCATCCGGCGACCCGCGGGCGCGGGAAAAACGTTCGTGCTCGCCTCGGTCGCGATTGCGTCGCCGGACCTCGGACGGTACACGACCGACCCGTCGGTGCGCGCGATGACGAACGCCTGCTCGCCCGGGACAACCCACAAGGTCTGGACGAGGGCTTCGAGAATCGCCTCGACCTTGCCGGTGCCCGAATCCGCCTGCCAGACGCCGGTCGTGCCCTCCCAAGTGCCGCCCCAGATCACGGGCGGGCCCGACTCGGGCTTCTCCGAGGCATCGTCGTCGCCCGGAATCTCCGGCTCGTCGACCACCGAGGAACACGAGGCCGCGAGTCCCACTCCGCTGACCACGAATAACATCACCACAACGGTCAAACGCAATTGCATCTCGACTCCGCAACGGCTGCGAAGGGGCATTGTCCCCCCATCGCGCCGCGCGCGTCAAGTTTGCCGCCGTGGATATTTGAGGATGCCGATCGCCGCCGGGTGCGTGCTAGAGCATCGCCTCCAGACAGCTCTCGTCGCCGGTCATCACCCGCGTGTGGATGCCGTCCACGTCGGGCAGAATGTTCTTGCAGAAGAACCGCGCCGTGAGGATCTTGTTGCGGTAGAACGCCGCGTCGTCGTTCGATTCGGCGAGCGCTTTTTCGTCCGCAACGCCCTTGTCCGCCTTGATCGCCTCGAGTTTGTCGTGCGCGATGCGCGCCTGCCAAAGCAGCATGTGGGCGACCACGACGTGGCCGAACGCCTTGGCGAAGGGCGTCGCCGACAGGATCGGGAACAGCGGGTCGCTCGCGAACTTCATCATGAACTCCATCGACATGGCCGCGAGTTTGTCGCGCGCGGCGCCGAGATCGGCGACGCAGTCCGCGAGCCGCGCCGGGCTCGACGGGTCTTCGAGAAACGCGGCGAGATCGCCCAGATAAGTCATGTAGTACGCGCCGCCCTGCGTGGTCATCTTGCGTCCCACGAGATCGAGCGCCTGCACGCCGTTGGTGCCCTCGTAAATCGCGCTGATCTTCGCGTCGCGGCAATACTGCTCGACGCCGTACTCGCGGCAGTAGCCCACGCCGCCCATCGCCTGGATCGCCGTGCCGCCGATCTCGAAGCTGCGGTCGGTGGGATAGCCCTTCACGATCGGCGTGAGCAGCTCGATCAGCATCTGGTGCTTGCGCTTTTCTTCGGGATCTTCGCTGTTGTCGGCGATGTCGGCGAGCTTGGCGACCCAGTACACCAGCGCGCGGCAGCCTTCGCCGTAAGCCTTCATCTCCATCAGCATGCGGCGCACGTCGGGGTGCTCGATGATCGCCACCTGCGCCGCGTCGGGGTTCTTCATTTGCAACACGCTCGTGCCCTGCACGCGCTCCTTCGTGTATTTGAGCGCGAGCTGATACGCCGCGTTGCCGAGCGCCACGCCCTGCAGACCGACGCCGATGCGCGCCTCGTTCATCATGTGGAACATCATGCGGATGCCGTCGCCCTCCGCACCGATGATCCAGCCGCGGCTGCCGCCGTTGTCGCCGAAGTTGAGCATGCACGTCGCCGAGGCGTGGATGCCCATCTTCTCCTCGATTTTTGTGCACAGCACGTCGTTCGACGCGCCGAGCGAGCCGTCGGCGTTGACGAGGATCTTGGGCACGACGAAAAGGCCGAGGCCCTTGATGCCCTTCATCCCCTCGATGCGCGCGAGCACGAGGTGGATGATGTTCTCGGTCAGGTCGTGATCGCCCGACGTGATGAACATCTTGGTGCCGGTGATCAGGTAGGTCCCGTCGCCGGCGCGCTTCGCCACGGTGCGCGTGCTGGCGAGGTCGGTGCCGACATTGGGTTCGGTGAGGCACATGGTGCCCGACCACTGCCCTGTCGTCATGGTCTCGAGATAGAGCTTCTGCATCTCCTCGGTGCCGAATTCGTCGATCATGCGCACGGCGGCGGCGGTGAGTCCCGTCGTCATGCAGAACGAACAATTCGCGCCGACCATCGTCTCCGACCCCGCAGTGGTGAGCAGGCTCGGCATGCCCTGGCCGCCCCAGCGCGCGGGCAGGGCGATCGAGTTCCAGCCCGCCTCGCAAAACTGTTTATAGAGCGCGGGGACCATCGAGGGCATTTTCACCTGCCCGTCCACCATCTTGCAGCCTTCCTCATCGGAGGGACCGTTGGTGGGCGCGAGGATCTCGCGGCCGAACTTGAACGCCTCGGTGAGGATCATGCGGTACAGATCTTCGTCCTGATCCGCGTAGCGCGGAAACCTCGTCACCGACGGCAGGTCGAGCTGTTCGAACAGGCAGAAACGGATGTCGCGTTCGTCGATGATGAAGCCCATGGTCGCTCCCTCGGATTCCGATTTGAATGGTGTTGTCGAAGACCCCGAAAACGCGCGCGCGAGGCACGACCGCGCGTCGCATGACGCATGTTGTCAAACGCAAAAGCGCCTGTCAATTCGCGGGGATAGGGGTGAATGAGGGATCAGTCAGAGGCGAATCCGGGTGCGCATCGATTGTCACTCGTCGGCGTCGGAAGCGGACCACCCCGGTGCGAACGTCGCGAGGTACACGCTCCCGCTGCGCGTGAATGCAACACGCACCTGATCGTCGTCGCCGATCGTCAGTCCCGCGTCGCCGCCGTAAGACGATTCCACGATCGAGTCGGTCCAATCACCCGAGGCATCCGAAACGTAACGCAGTGGTCCGCCGCCCGTATCGCCGCAATGCTCGCAGTAGATCACGTGGTTCGCTCCATCGCCGTCCACGGCGACGGAAACGTCGGAAACGACGTCGGTTCCGTCCGGCGGAATCGCGATCACGACCGACGACCATGTGCCAACGTCGCGCGAATATATCCAAAGTTCGTCGGCATCCGAAACGACCGCGCGAACCTCGCCGTCCGGTCCGGTGGCGATGTCCATGGAGTGCGAATTCCAGTCGAGTGACGCCCGGACCGGCGCGCCCTGCCAGGAACCCGATCCGTTGTCCACGGCCCACATCTCCCGCTGTTCGGTCGGCAGCGACCGGAATCCGTTGAAGAGAATCGTCGCGTCGCCGCCCGGCGTGATCGCGATGTGCGGAGAATACGGGCTGGATAGTCCGAACGCGGCGATGTCGATCGCCTCGTCCGTCCAGACACCGCCGTCGCGAAGGATATAGTGAAGCTCGCCGGAGGAAGCGCACGCGACGTGAACGCGGATCGCCGGGTCCACGTCGAGCGCGCACTCTCTCCAACCGGCTCCGACCGACTCCGTCAACCACGTTCCGCCCGCGTTCGATACGTACTGCATCCCCCCGGCGGACGGATTGTAGATGACCGCGTGGATGGAACCATTCGAGTCGATCGCCGCGCCTTCGTCGGCCAACGTGGGGTTGACGATTGCGAACGCGAGTTCATGCCGCCAAGAATCTCCGGATGGCCGGTCCACGATGAGCCCCGGCGGCAAGTCGGACGTGTGCAGCACCACGAGATCGCCGTTTGGGTCCATCAACGCGACCGCGGAATCGCCCGCGAGAGTGACGCGGTCGAGCCGGCGCGTGCGCCAAATCCGTCCCGATCCGTAGGTCACCTTGAGCGCGCTTTGCAAAGTCGAGTAGTGGCTGACATACATGCGCTCGTTTTCGTCGATGAACAGCGCGGGGTTGTCGCCGCCCAGCGCGATCGTCCGGGCGCTCCAGTCATCATCGCGCGAATGGTGTTTCAGCATCAGACCGGAACGGAAAAAAATGTGGGGCGTCCGGTCGGTCGTCTCTCCGAACGCGGGATAACCGAGTTCCAGCATCATGCCGAAGTCGAGCTCCGCGCCGTACGGGACGTCGTCGGTGGTGCTGTAGAAAACGCGGGATGTTCCATAAAAAACTGGCCAGGAGGACCAGAACTCCGAGAAATGGACGACCCAGTCGAGTTCGTCCCGATCGTTGAACTCGAACTGGGGCCGAGAATAGCTGTACGAATAGGTCTCGTGAGGGTTGGTCGAGTCCCCCCCACCCATGGCCAGCACGTCGTGATTCCACGTTCCGTCCGAACCGCGAAGGTGGAATGTCGTCCTGTAGTAGGTCTGCGTCATGATGCCCACGCGAAGTCGCTCGTCCACTTTCATGAATGTGGTGTAGGCCTCGGCCTCGTCGAATTGGGTGCGGCGCCATATCCCATTCCACCGCACCGCGTGAAACAACCGGGCATCGTCCGGTGCAAAGTCGATGACGATCGTGTGCCGATAGGAAACATGCACGGAACCGAGGAAATCCACCGCGACATCCACCGCGGAAAACTTCTCGCCGCAGTCCACCGGCGTTCGGATCCATTCCCCGTTTCGGTTTTCGAGATGATGGAGAACTCCGGCCCGGTTGTCGGCAAAGACCACATGCGTCCGCCGTTCGCGGTCGATGGTCGCAGCGGGGTTGCCGCTGATGCGGGAGGCGAATACGGCGACTTCGATGGACGAGCCGCTCACCGTGTAGCGCGTTAGAAATCCGCCCTTGTTCGCCCAGACGGTCGGGCTTCCGTCTTCGTCAACCACCACGTCTGAGACCATCTCAAGGTCCATGGAAATGCCGCCGTCCACCAGTTCCCGATGCAGTCCATCTTCCTCCGTCGCGAATCCGCCGGGCGTGACGATCTCGCTTTCGCCGCAGTCGGTCGGTTCGTGATCGAACCAAGGATCGCCAAACGACTGGGACTGATCGGGGCGATCGACCGCGGAATCCTGCGCGAAGGGCACTGGGTCGTGCTCACGAATTCCGTCGTCGGCCGACGCATCATCGTCATCATCTTCCGCGTCAACGGGTGCGGCCGAATTGTCGTCGCCGGGATCGGTTTCCTGCTGACACGCACAAACGGAGAACGCCGCGAGAATGGCCAAAAGCAGCGTCATGACGCGAATATCCCAAGACTTGGCCGCGAAATACATGTCATTACCCCCAGCTCGATGCGATGGGGCGACCGGATCAATGAATCGATTGTATCACAATTTCGCGGCGGTGGAGAAATGAAGGTCCTGCGCCGATCGGTTTCGAACGCGGGCAAGACCCTTCGCGGCGCTCAGGGTGACAGGGCTCAGGGTCACAAGTAATGGTCACGGTGACAGGAAGCACTCGTGACCGCGAACAATCCGCCTTCGCCAAGGCTACGGCGGACGCGCAACCAGCAACCCTTGGCCTAATACCTCCCTTTCGCCACGGCTTCGAGCACGGCGGCGAGCAGCTTCCACGACACGGCGACGGCGGGGATGTACGCGCGCTCGTCGGGCGAATGCGCGCCCTGGATGTCGGGACCGAACGACACCATGTCCATGCCGGGGAATTTTTCGCCGATGATGCCGCATTCGAGCCCGGCGTGGATCGCCTTGCGTTCGGGCTTTTTGCCGAAGACTTCCTCGTGCACGGTTTCCACGAGACGCAGGATGCGCGAGTCGGGATTGGGCTGCCAGCCGGGATAGGGATCGCGCACGTCGGTCACCGCGCCGGCAAGCCGCGCCACCGCGTCAATCTGCTCGATCACGCCGCGGATCGCGGTCGCGTTCGACGAACGCGGGCTGTTGTGCGCGGCGAGCGCGTCGCCCTCGATCTTGATCGACGCGAGGTTCGTCGAGGTCTCGACGAGGTTCGGCAGATCCTGGCTCATCGCGATCACGCCGTTGGGAAAGCCCAGCAGCATGGCGAGCGCGGCGGTCTGCGTGTCGGCGTCGAGCACGCGGGCGGGGCGATCGGCGCTCACCAACTCCATGACGAAATCCGGATCGCGCGGGAACTCCTGCGCCATCGCGGCGTGGCATTCGGCCACGGTCGCGGCCGCCTTGTCGAACGCCTTTTGCGGCAGCGAAAACACCGCGAACGCCTCGCGCGGAATCGCATTGTGCTTGTCGCCGCCCTGCATGGCCGCAATGTGGATGTGGTGCGGAGAGAGCGCTTTGAGCGTGCGCGCGAGGATCTTCACGGCGTTCGCGCGGTTTTCGTGGATGTTGCCGCCGGAGTGCCCGCCGCGCAGGCCGCGAACCACCAGCCGTACGCCCACCTGCGTGTCATTGGCGTCGGCCCAGCGCAACGGCAGATGCGCCGACACGCCCGCGCCGCCCGCGCAGCCCATGTACACGATGCCCGTCTCCTCGGAATCGAGGTTGACGAGAATGCGCCCGGTGATGAGTTCGTTCGACAGATACATCGCGCCGGTGAGCCCCGTCTCCTCGTCCACCGTGAGCAGGATTTCGAGCGGGCCGTGAACGACGGCCGGGGCCATCGCGGCGGCGAGCGCCATCGCCACGCCGAGGCCGTTGTCCGCGCCGAGCGTGGTGCCCGTGCCGCGCAACCAGTCGCCGTCGCGACGCAGGCGGATGCCCTCGGTCATGAAGTCGAAATCGACGTCGGAGTTCTTCTCGCACACCATGTCCACATGGCCCTGCATCACCACGACGGGGGCGCTCTCGTATCCCGGCGTCGCGGGCACGCGGATCACGAGGTTGGCGGTGAGATCCTGATCGACGACGAAACCCCGGCTCTTCGCGAGCGTGTCGATGTGCGCGATGATTTTTTCCTCGTGCTTGGACGGACGCGGCACCGACGCGATGCCCGCGAAAATCTCCCACACGAGTTTGGGTTCGAGACCGACGATCGCTTCAGACATGAAGACCTCCATGCAATCGAATCGTTGCCCGCGCGTCATCTCCCCTCACCCCGGCCTTCGACTTCGCTCAGGCCACCCCTCTCCCGCCCGGCGGGAGAGGGGAAGGGGGTGAGGGCTCCCCCGCTTCACTTCCCGTTTCCAAACAGCCACTTCGACAGCCAGCCGATGACCTCGTGGTACCAAACCTGCGCGTTGGCGGGCTTCAAGATCCAGTGACCCTCGTCCTCGAAATACACGAACCGCGACGGCACGCCCATGACTTGCAGCGCGGTGAAGACGCCGATGCCCTCGCTCTCGGGGCAGCGGTAATCGCGCGCGCCGTGCACCACCAGCGTCGGCGTTTTGAAGTTCGCCACATGGCGATGCGCGCTGTACTTTTCGTACGCCTTGCGATTCACGTGCGGTAGGCCCGCGTGTTCGTATTCGTCGAACCACAGCTCGTCGGTGGTGTAGGCCATCGTCTCGGCGAAAAACACGCCGTCGTGGCAGACCAGCGCCTTGAAGCGGTCGGTGTGGCCGAGGATCCAGTTGATCATGAATCCGCCGAAGCTGGCCCCTGCCGCGCCCATGCGCTTCGCGTCGATGAAGGGAAACGTCGCGAGCAGATGATCGACGCCCTTCATGATGTCGTCGTAACAGCGCCCGCCCCAATCCGCGGAAATCTGCTCCTTGAATTTGTCGCCATAGCCCGTCGAGCCGCGCGGGTTGAAAAACGCCACCACCGCGCCGCTCGCCGCGAACATCTGGTAGTTCCAGCGCCAGTGCCAGTGATCGGCGAACGCGCCCTGCGGCCCGCCGTGAATCAGCAGCATCAGCGGATATTTCTTGCCCGGTTTGAAACCAACCGGCTTGATGATGAAGCCATGCACCGCGTCGCCGCCCGCGCCCGCGTACCAGAACTCCTCGGCCTTTGGCAGCGCGTAGGATTTTGCCGCGTCGCCGAAGTGCGTCAGCCGGCGAACGCTTGCGCCCGCGTCGGGCGGCATGTCCGCGGGCACGGTGCCGGGCTTCGTGATCGGCGTAACGCCCCAGCCCGGCGCGAAGAGGTAGAAGTCCGGCGGATCGCACGCGGTCTCGCGCGTCACGAGCAGCATGTCCGACGTGGGGATCGCGCGGATCAGGCCGTTGAAGGTGCCGTGCGTGAGCTGGCGGACCTGCGCGGTGTCGAGGTTGAGGATGTAGACCGTCTTGCGTCCGAAGTCCTCGGCGAGAAACATCACCGCGTTCTCGTCGTCGTCGTCCACGAACTCGAACGACATCGGGCTTCGTTCGAACTTTTCCAGGTACACGCGCGTCGCGCCGTTCTTCAGGTCGTAGACCTTGATACGCAGCCGGTCGGCCTCGTAACCGGGAATCGTCATCCCCAGGTAGAAGAGCTTGCGTCCGTCGGGACTGTAGCGCGGATGCACGTCGCACGCGTCGGTGTTCGACACGCGCACCGGCTCGCCCGCCACGGCGATGCCCTTGACCGCGAGGCGATAGACCGAATTGTTGGTCGAGCGCGTCACGACCTTGTCGGGGTTCGAGACGTACGCGATCTCGCGCCCGTTCGGATTCCACGCGAAGTCGCGCTCCGACCCCAGCGACACCGGCGGGGTGTCGCGGTCGCCGGGCGTCACGTCGTTCAATTTTCCCGTCACGACATCGACGATGAACAGGTGCGATCGCTTGCGGTCGCGCCAATGGTCCCACGGTCGAAAGAGCAGATCGTCGATCACGCGGGCGCTCGATTTTTCGTTGACGAGGCCCATGACCTTTGCGCGCGCGGGCTCCTCGCCGGCAGGCGTTTGCTTGTCGGCCTTGGGGTCGTAATCGGCGCTCACCACCACCTCGCGCGAAAACAGCACTCGGCGCGAATCGGGGGCGAAGATCGGCGTGCCGACCCCACCCCATCCGCTCGTCACGCGCCGCGCCTCGCCGCCCGCCGTGGGCAACAGCCAGAGCTGCGCGCCGTGCTGGTCGTCGCGGTCCGAGACGAACGCGAGCCATTTGCCGTCGGGCGACCACGCGGGGGCCATGTGATTGCCGGGGCCGGGCGTAAGCGTTTCGATCTCCCGCGAACGCAGATCGAGCGAGCGGATCTGATGGCGGACCTTGTTTTCCTTCGGGTCGTGCTTCGACACGACGAAGGCCACGCGTCGCCCGTCGGGCGAGACCGCCGGGGCCGAAATGCGTTCGAGGCCCATGAGGCCCGCGAAGTCGAACGTCTTCGGCGCCGATGATTTGGAGGTACGGGTCTTGCCCGCGCGCGCGGCCGCTTTCGCCATGACGAGGCTCCCTGCGTGGTTTGGTTTTCGATCGGATGGGCGCCGGCGAATTGCCGGTCCGGCCTTTTCCCCCAAGCGCCATCCGATCATTAGCGCGGCCCGCGCCCCGCGGCAAGGCCGAAACGCAATTGAATCACCGCGGAGATTGGCCTAGCATGCGTATTCCGCCTGGGGAGAGGTCATGTTGCGCACACGTCGCCCGCTTTGGATTCTCGCGCTCGTCGCGGCGGCGGTCGCCGTGGCGCTGGCGGCGCACGCGGTCGATCTCAACACCGGCCTTCCCGTCGCGACGATGAAGATCGGCGCGAAGACCCTGACGGTCGAGGTGGCGATCTCCGGCGAGCAACAGCGTGTCGGTCTGATGAACCGCAAGGAGATGGCCGCCGATCACGGGATGATCTTCATCTACGCCAAACCCAAACGCGTGCGTTTCTGGATGAAGAACACGTACATCCCGCTCTCCACGGCGTTCGTCGCCGAGGACGGCACGATCGTGAAGATCGCCGATATGGAGCCGCTCAGCGAGACGCACCACGAGCCCGACGTGCCGGTGCGTTACGTGATCGAGGCGAATCGCGGGTGGTTCGCGGGTGCGGGGGTGCGCGTGGGGGACCGGATCGACGTCTCGGCGTTCGCCGGGCGCTAGGGGGTCCGCGTGGAGCGGCGGCGCATCGCGTTCGCGCTCGCGGGGCTCACCGCGCTGGGCCTCAGCGTTCGGCTGTGGTTCTTTTTCGCGTTCGACAATTCCTTCTCGTGGGAATCCGAGCCTTACTCCAAGATCAATCTGGTCTACACGTGGCTCGCCCTCGGTAAGCCCTATCCCGACACGAATTTCGGCCCGCTGCATACGTGGCTCATCTGGCTGGTCGCGTGGTCCTTCGAAGACAAAGTCACGCCGATCCGCCTGCTCTCGGTCGTGTGCGGCGCGGCGACGATCCCCGTCTTTTTTGCCGCGATGCGCCGCCCCTTCGGCGACCGCATCGGGCTCGCGGCGGCGGCGCTGTTCGCCTCGTACCCGCTGCACGTGCGGGCGAGCGCCACCAGCCTCGCCGAATCGCCCTACACGCTCTTTTTCCTCATCGGCCTCGCCGCGTTCTTGATTCACGACGAGCGCGAGGATCGCTCATTCGGCTGGCTCGCGCTCTCGGCGGCGGCGCTGACGGCGGGCTCGATGCTGCGTTTCGAGAGCTGGCTGTTCTACCCCGTCTTCGCCCTGCTCGCGCTGCGGCGGGGGTTCGCGCGCGCGGTCGGCTACGGCGCGCTGCTGGCGGTCTTCCCGCTCGTGCATATGTTCATCTGTTGGAAGGTCTCCGGCGACCCGCTGTCCTTCGGCAAAACCTCGGCGCGCACCTTCGCGCTGTATCTGCCGCAGATGCCGCTTGCGTATCGCGCGACGGGCTGGTTCGTCTGTTTCTGGCAGGTGCTTGCGCCCGCCGTGGCGCTGCTCGCGCCCGTGGGCATGGTGTGGGCGATGCTTTCGCGGCGCGGCGGCACGGTCGCGGCGCTCTTCGCGTTTCCGTACCTGTTCATGTCGGTGCGCACGCTCAAGGGTCTCATGGACCCGTCGCTGCTTCGTTACGCGATCATCGTCGCCGCGCTGCTGATTCCCTTCGCCGCGGCGGCGATCTGGGCGCTCGCGCGGCGGATTTCCGCCGCAGGCGCGGGAACGATGTCGACGGAGCGCGCGGGGGCGCTCGCGGCCGTGATCGTCGCCCTCGTCACGCCCGCCAATCTCGCGTGGGCTTACGCGCAGTCGATCGACAACGCCCTGCCGCCCGAGGTCTTCGAGGCGAGCGCGTACCTGCGCGACCACGTCGGCGAGGCCGAGCGCGTGCTGCTCGACAAGCGCTTCCACCCGGTCTTCGTCATCGAGAGTCGCAAAAACCCCGAGCGCATGCTGAACCTGGACTACGTGGGCGAGCCGATCACGGACTGGGACCGCTACGCCGAACTCGCGCGCAAGTTCCACCCACTCGCCTATCTCGACGGCCGCGAGGTGGACTGGGGCCGCGATATCAAGCTGTATGGCCGCGCGGCCTATGAGGATCTGATGGCGCGCGAGCGCCCCGCGTGGCTCGTGCTCGACTACGAATCCGCGGGCAACATCCAGGCGTTTCCCATCCCGCCCACGCACGCCGAGGCCGAGATCGACGGCCGCCGCCTCACTCGCGCGTGGCGCAAGGGCGACTTCGCCATTTTCCGCATCGCATATCCGGATGAACCGGAGACGTCGCCGGAGCCGAAACCATGACCGGCGCGAATCCGACCGACGCGGACCGGACTCGCCCGTACGGCGCGGCGTTTTTCGCTCTGCTCGCGATCGCGGCCGTGGCGCGGCTCGTGGCGCTGCTGCACTTCCCCAACATCATGTCCACCGAGGGCGAGGAATATTCCAAGCTCCAGCTCTTCATGCAGTGGATCGCCAACGACAACCTCTACCCCGACACCAATTTCGGGCCGCTGCACATGCTGCTCTTCTGGCCGACGGCCAAGCTCTTCGGCCACGCGGCCATGCCCAACCGCGTTGTTACGCTGCTGTTCGCCCTCGCGACGTTTTTCCCGCTCCACGCGCTGGTGCGGCGCATCGCGGGCGACACCGCCGCGCTCACCGCCATGGCGCTCGCCGCGCTGTCGTCGCTGCTCGTCATCATCGGCGTCAACACGCTCGCCGAGGGACCGTGCCTGTTCTTCCTCGTCTGCGCACTCGCGCTTTTCGCGCGGATGATCGACCGGCACGAGATGTGGCGCTGGCGCGACGCCGCGCTCTTTGCCGCTTGTGCATCTGCGGCCGGGGCGCTGCGTTACGAGGTGTGGATGTTTCTGCCGCTGTGGCCTCTCTGGCTGCTCGCGCGGCGGGGCTTTGCCCGCGCGGCGGCGACCGGCGCGATGCTCGCCGTCTTCCCGATCGTCCACATGGCGGTGACGTGGAAGGTCTCCGGGCATCCGTTCAATTTCGTGCTCGTCAGCGCGGCGACGACCTCGATCAACGCGGCGGTGACGCCGTGGGACGAGCGCGCGCTGCTGTGGGTGCAGGCCCTCGCGCGCATCGAGGGCTGGTGGCTGTTCGGCGCGGCGGTGCTGGGCGTGGTGTACGCGCTCGTCACCGGGCGCGCGCGATTCGCGGCGATTCTGTACACGTTTTACTTCGCCGTGGTCGAGATCCAGGCGTTGCGCGCGGCCATGGCGCCCGAGCTGCACCGCTACGCCACGTTTCTCGTCGCGCTCTCGTTTCCGCCCATCGCGGTGATGCTGGCCGACGCCGCGCGGCGTGTCATTCGTCCCGCGCGATTCGCGCCTGTCGTGGCGGTGTCGGCCGCGCTCGCGCTGTCGGCGAGCTCGCTCTTCTACTTCGAGCACGTCGAACAAGAGACGCACTTTTTCGACGAGTCGTTCGAGATCGCGCGGCGGCTGCGCGGCGCGATGACCGAGGGCGACCGCGTGTTCCTGGGCAAAGAGAGCCACCCGCTGATCGCCGTGGAGAGCGGCTTCGATTGGCATCACTTCCGCGTGCCCCAGTACCGGCGCGGCGAGGCGGCCGACGCCGAATCCGTCGCGCGGATCTTCGCCGAGTGGCGGCCCACGCTTGTGCTCGCCACGCGCCACGACCCGACCTTCCTGACGAGCGCGCCGGTGCGTTTCTGCGAGGACACCGAACTCTTCGGCCGGGTCTATTCGCCGGTCACCGCGCACGGCTCCTGGTGCCTGCTGCGCGAAGACGGCGCGGCGGGCATCGTGCCCTGAGCGGCACCTTTCGGCCGGCGAGATCTGACGGACCAAATTTTACATGAATTTTTCTTGACTCAAGAGACTCGTCGTGAGACGATTCAAGTCGTCGCGCTATTTGTTCGTTTTTTCAACCTGACGGGAGGAAATCATGAAGAAGCGAGTCATGGCTCCGTGGCTCTTGATAGGCATTCTGGCGATTCTGGATTTTTGGGGGGGGCTTGGCCACCGAGCGAGATGACATCTCCGATGTCCTGAATCTGCGCCCTGTCGATCGCGATATCCGGTACGTGAACACAAAAGTCCTCGATTCCGACAACCGCCTTCTCGATCAGAGTGAGGACGGCGTTCCCGACATCGGAGATGATCGCCGAGGCGACCTCGGCAACACATACGAAATCGCCGAGTATTCCGGTAGCGAGGATACGCAAAGTTACGAAAGCTCTTATTCGCTGATCTCCACGCCGACTCTGCGCTTGACCGATGAACAGATGCGGGATTACCAACGGGCGCGCGGGCAGTCCGAGCAGGAAATCGACGCGCTGTTTTCGCCGATGGGGCGTGCGGAAGACGCGTCGCGGCCCGTTATCACGGACAAATGGCTCTCCGAAATCCGACGCGTGAACCCGGAGGACAACGTCCGGGCGATCGTTCATTTCCACGAGAAGATCCCCAACACCTACGTTCATCCTCTGACGCTGGAACCCGACCACGAAGAGGCGATGGAGATCGTCCGAAGCGCGCGGCAGACGGCGCGGGAGGAGCGGGAGGCGGCGACGGACGAGTTTCAAGCGCCTTGGATCGAGGAGTTCGAATCCGCGGGAATCGAGGTTGTGCGCACGTTCAGTCTGGCGAATGCATTAGAAGTCGCGTTTCCAGCGAATCTCGTGGATGAGATCGCTTGGGACGGCGCGCCATATCGGCTCGTGCGGACGGACCTGCGTACAGAGGCGTTCGACCTGTCGAGTCATACTTTTTCCGACGGGCATCCGTATAAGACACTTCTCGACAACCGGCGCGCAATTGGAACGAACCAGTACATTCGCGACGGGTTCAGTGGACGCGGCACGGGAACCGAGGCGTCGCTCGCGAATCGGATCAAGGTGGGAATCTCCGAGAACAGGCGATTCGATCAGTATCATCAGGCTTTTCGAGACGGATCGTCGTCGTTCGACCGGGTGGAGTGGTTCTACAATTGCTCGCAGCCGGGGTCGCCGGAATTCTGCGCCTCGGGCGAACCTTCCGAAGAAGACCTGGAATATTCCATCGGCAGCGTTCCCAATCACGTCATGGCGTCCATGGGTATCATCGGCGCCGATCTGGAGAACGGTCAGGACGGTTCGATCCCTTCGGCCGTTCGCGGGCATTACCGCGGCATCGCGCCGAACGCATCGTTGTCGTACTTCTTCTTCAACGACGTCCCTTCGAGGCTGGCCGCCTACGACCAGATCCGCGACGAGAACATCCATATCGTCAGCCACTCCTGGGGACACACTAACAACGAACTCGACTCGAACTGCCCGTCCGACGACGAGTGGAGCGCGAACGATTCGCTGACCGACGCGGCCAACACGATGATCGAAGAAGGAACGATTCTCGTGGCATCCGCAGGCAACGCCGCGGGCGATACCGATGGTGTTAGATTTTGCGATACGGACACGACCGGGACGAATTCAATTGCGTCACCGGGGAATTCGCCATTCGTGGTCACGGTCGGCGCGGCGGATTTTCTGGGCGATCCGCGCAACGCGACGACGGCGGAGACGCTGTGGGACATGACGAATTTCGAGGAAGTCAGTCTGATCAAGAGCTATAGCAGCCGCGGGGCGACGTATCAGGGGTTTCGAAAACCCAATATCGTCGCCTATGTCGATGCGGTGCACACGCCGATCATGGATCTCGACGGAGCCGGCGTCGTTTCGCACGGTCGATATGCCGACACCAACTGGTGGCTGGCCGATGCATCGGGCGAGTGCGACGCGGAAAACGACCCCGACGAGTCGAATGGGAACTGGTGGATCCGGGCGCCGCACCAGTTCTCGCCGAACGAGGGGGAGTGCATCGATCCATATAATGACGGCGTAAAGGACTTTGACTCGCATTTTTCGATGGACGAACGGCAGACCCCATGGGATTGGCCCGAGCCGTGGAAGCACGAAAGCATTTATCAGGAGCGTGCCACGGGGACCTCCGCCGCGGCGCCGGCGGTGGCGGGCGTCATGGCGCTCGTTCGCGACTGGATCCTGCAGACCAGCAACCCGAGCAACGCCGCCGACCGGGGCCGGGTCGTTTCGACCGTCCTGAATTTCGGGGACGGCATGGTGGAGGACGAGGATACTCTGGGAGCCGACTACATCGGCTACGGCGATTCCACCTACGGGGCCGGCCGGATGCATGCACGGCTCTTCACCAACCACGGCATGGACAGCCCGTGGCGTCGCGTGATGGAGGTGATCCCCGAGCTGCACACGAACGACTCCGTGCAGTTCAAGCTGAACCAGAGCATCCTGGGCGCGCCGCTCACGATCCCCGCCGGAGTCGAGCTCCTGAAGATCATGGTCTACTGGGACGAGCCGTTTTACAACGGCAACGAGGCCACGATTCAGGCGGTGCTGCGCCGGACGCTCGGCACGAACTGCAATGCGACCTATTGGCCCGTCGCGTTACAAAGCAGCAGCGTGAACCAGGGGAACTGGCTGCACTTCGTCTTCGACGCCACGCAAACGGGCGCCGAAGCGAACTTCGCTCCGCTCGTCCCCGACCGCTGTTATCAGATCGACATCAATGGGATCCATGTTCCCAACGGCCACGGCGGTGAAGGCACACGCCGCGTCTACGTCACGTGGTTCTACGAAGACCTGAAACGCAGCGACAACGACGGCCCATGTCAACACAATACCGGCTCGTGCTCGGTCAACGACGCCAACTACCTCTACTTCCACTAGGAGCGAGCCATGATAAAGTATCCGTGGCGCAGACTGTTGACGGTCGTCGCAACCGTACTGGCTCTCACGGTCCTGTCGGCCGCATGCGGCGATGACGACGATGATTCGGACGAGGGTGACAATGACGAAGAGTGCGTTGCGTACGACGAATGCACGCAGTCTCCCGCGTTGTCGGACGAACTGTCCCTCATGGCGTTCGAGGTCGACCCGGAGCCGGAATGCGCGGCCTTCGGTCTCGACCTCGAGGTGCTGGAGGTGCGGGCGACCGAAAGCCGCGGCCGAATAGAGGTGCGGTTTCGGGTGAACGAAACAAACGGCAACACGATCTACACGCTAACCGTCGCGTCGGGGCCCGGCACGGCGTACGAAGACCGCGAATTCTGCTTCCACGAAATCTCCGGAGACAGCACCTACGTTTTCGTTCGGAATTTCACGGAGTGTCCTCGTTCGATGTCGATTCCTTTCTGGTCGGAGACCTCGCAGTGGGAGTGCCCCGACTCGTACGAGAGCGCCGAAACATGCCGATATTCCTTCGATGTTCTCCCGTGGCCACCCGAAGGACTGTGCATCGAAGATCCCCAGTGATCGCGCATGACAGGGCGCCCGGTCCGCGCTGCGTCCGACAAAATGTGGCGGAGCGAGCCATGAGAACGCAGCCGTGGCGAGCGCTTCCCGTGACCACCCCAACCTCAGCGGCGTTTCTTCGCGAAAACGGCACGGCGGTGGAGGGGCCGGAGGTCAGAGAACAGCATTGGCCAAACTGGGGACTGGCAACGCGTGTTTGTGCCTGTACCCCGGTTTCGCTCGTACTTGCGGACGTCACCCGGAGCGCTTCTGCCGCTGTCATCCTGAGCGCAGCGAAGGATCTGGTCGGAACTCGCGGCAAGGCCCTTCGCTTCGCTCAGGGTGACAGAATTGGCGCAGGGCGACGGGAAGTGTCAACGGGAACACGCATCGCTACGCGTTGCATGTCACCGGTTCGTGCTCACTCCCCCGTGTACGCCGCATAGTTGCAGTGGCCTTCGCCCGAGTGGCCCGTGGTGCGCAGCGCGTCGATGAAGACCAGGTAGTCGTCGCCCGACAGGCCGGCCGCGAGATCGGACTGCGTGAGATCGAGAGCGCCGTCCTCGGCGAGCGCGGCGATGGGACCGAAGCCGAGCGCGCCCTCGTTCACGCTGCCCTCTTCGCCGAGCGTCGATTCGTCGCCGAAGATGTGGTCGGAGTGGAAGGTGATCTCCACGCTGCCCATGCCTTCGTTTTCGACCACGCCGGCGAATTCGTCGTCCACTTCCTGATGGCACGCCGAAAACACCATCTGCTCGTCGAGGCGAATGGTGAACGGCACGGTGTCGGCGTCTTTCGACGCGTTGCCGATCATGACGATCGACCGGCCCGCGTACTCGCCTTCGTCCGTGCGGATGACCTCGAAGTTGGCGTAGTTGTAGTTGCCCGCCGGCGCATCATCGACCGACGTGATGAGCGAGCGGTCGTCACCCGCGGCGAGATCCATCCAGAACGCACCCGTCGCGGCCAGGTGCGCCGAGCCCTCGGGGATATCGTTGTGCGGATGCCCGGCATGCTTCGCGGGAACCGTCAGCGCCGAATCCGTCTCGGCAACCTGAATACCGGTGAGTCCCACGTAGTTCACGTAGAAGTGGTCGAAGCCGATCGTCCATCCATCTTTCGTGACGAAGCCGTCGCGGATGAACTCCTCGCCGTTCGCGTAGAACTCCAGCGTGCCCGCGCCCGGATCCGTGGCGTCATCATCGTCGTCGTCATCGTCGCCGCAGGCGGGCAGCCACAGGGCCGCGCTCATGAGCGACAGAACCAGCACCGCTCCCAAAAGCGTTCGCGATTTCATTTCATCCTCCGTGACCGACGCGCTCGTCGGTTTATATTCAGGTTTATGCCAGACCCTTCGCTTCGCTCAGGGTGACAAACTGTTCCGGTCATCCCGAGCGCTCTTGTCGCTGTCATCCCGAGCGTTCCAACGGTCGCGGCGACCGCATTCTATTGAAAGAAACCGCTCCCTCGTGCTTCGATATCGCGTCTCGAGGATGTGGCCGAATACGCTCTGGTGTCCATGACCCGAACCTGA
>JADLEX010000051.1 GCA_020845895.1 Deltaproteobacteria bacterium
ATACGTCGACGAAATCATTCGTCACTCGCGGCGGGAACGGGAGAAAAACGCGAAAAGGAGGATCAACAAACTGGCGAGCGGAAAACCGACCGACAAGACCAGAATTTAGATGCGTTTGCCCTGCCCCTTGCGCCGATTGACAAGGCTGCGGCTTTCCGTCCACATTACGGCGCTTTTTTCCACCACCCCGCGGCAAGTCGACGCGCGCCGTCGTCGTTTTTTTGGGGGACGAGGCTTGAACCTCAGCGCGTTTCGGACCGAACCGCGATTTCGCAGGATTCGGATCGCGGCCATGGTCGTCGCGATCTTCGTCGTGCTCGAAATCGCCGTTCGCCTGTTTTTCTCGCGTCCGGGCATCGTCGTCCGTAACGAGGAAAACAACCCGCAGGCGATGCCGTACCTGCTGGACCAGTACGAGAACCACAAGGGCCTCAAGGTCGCGTGCATCGGCAGCTCGGTCATGCAGGGCTACCTGAACTCGTGGGACGACCGCGCGTTCCCGGCGATGGCCGAAAAAATTCTGCGCAAAAAGTATGGCTACAAGAACCTCAAGACATTCAATTTCGCGACCGCCGGCAACACCTTCGGCGACCACCTGTGCGTGCTGAACCGCGTGCTCAAAGACGATCCCGACCTGATCGTCCACGCGGTCCATTTCAAGCTGTTCTCGTCGTTTCGGCCCACGCCCATCGCCCGCACCGACAACGCGTACTACCTGCTCGGCCATCCCGAGCTGGCGGCCTATCTGCAGCGCTTCAACATTTCGACGCGCGACTGGGTCAAGATCTACCTGAGCGGCAAGGTCGGCGACGCCTGGCACACCTACGGCTACCGCGACCTCATGTCGCTGCTGATGTTCGGGACGAAAAAGGTCCCGCAGAAAGAGATCGCCGACGCCTTCCACGAGCTGTTCGGCTTCGTGTCGCAGGAAGCCATGCTGGCCCGGCTGAACACACCGGAGGAGCACAATCAGGAGTACCTGTGGAAGTTGCTTCCCCAGGTTCTGGTGGCCAAGCACTTCGAGATCTGCGGCAACTTCGACTTCACCGACAACAACCCGAGCTGGGTGTCGTTCAACGACGGCGCGAAGCTGGCCGCGCTCCACGACCAGAGCGTGATGTACTACATGACGCCCATCAATCGCCCCTTCGTCGAGGAGATGAACTTTTTCAACTGGGAGCGCGTGGTGCCGGTCATGAAGGAGCGCGTGTATCAGGTGACGCGCCAGTACGACCATCAGATCCTCGACTACACGCAGGCCGTCGACCCGGCGTACTTCTCGGATACCGACCACATCAACATGGCGGGCCACAAGCAGGTCGCCAGCCGTCTGGCGAAGGACATCGACCGCCGCCTGACGAGCCGCAAACACCGCGCTGCCAAGGAGAAATAATCCGACATGGAATTGATCTCCTGGAGCACCGCCATCGCCTTCCTCGTCGCGCTGCCGATCTACTGGTGGCTGCCGGCGGAGAAGCGCGGTCCGTTCCTGTGCGTGTACGGGCTCGTCTATTTCCTCGCGTCACAGCCGCAGGCCGGGCTCATCGCCCTGCTCTTCCTCTGGGTCAGCCTCTACTTCCAGCGGCTGATCCTGACCGCGCAGACCGATCGCGGAAAGAAATGGGTGCTCTTCTTCGGCGTGGTGATCGCGCTCGCGCCGATGATCTTCTACAAGTACCGGTTCTCGCTGCTCGGCCACATCCCGTTTCTCGCGTGGATGGCGGCGCTGCCCCTCGCCGCGCCGGTGGGCATCAGCTACTTCACGTTCCGCGCGGTGCACGTGCTGGTCGAGACGCGCCGGGGCGCGATCGAGCGGCTGTCGGGCATCGACTTCTTCTACTACATCACGTTCCTGCCCACGGTCGTCGCGGGTCCGATCGAGCGCTTCGGACCGTTCCGCGAGCAGCGCGCGGCGGCGGCGACGTTTTCGCCCGATCTCTTCGGCGAGGGCTTGCAGCGCATCCTGATCGGGCTCGTGAAAAAGCTGGTGCTCGCCGACATGTTCTACGGCTTCATCAGCGACTTCATGAACCCGGTCACCACGCTCACGCTGCGTCCGTGGCAGATCTGGCTCTGCCTGCACGGGTATTACGCGTATCTGTACATGGACTTCTCGGGCTATTCGGACATCGCCATCGGCGTGTCGCGCCTGTTCGGTTCCCGCATCATGGAAAACTTCAACTGGCCGATCCTGGCGACCAACATCCGCGAGTTCTGGCGGCGGTGGCACATCTCGCTCACGTCGTGGCTGACCGACTACGTGTATTTCGCGCTGGGCGGCAACAAAAAGGGCAAGATCCGCGCCGAGATCAACACGATGATCACGATGCTCATCATCGCCTTCTGGCACGGCTCCAACCAGATCGGCCACTACTTCATCTGGGGCATCTGGCTCGGCCTCGGCCTCGTGGTCTTCCGCCAGTGGACGCGCGCGAAAGAGCGGCTCTTCCCGAATCTGGTCGCGAACCCGACGCTCGTCGGCAAGGTCGTCGGCGCGTTCATGACGATCCAGTTCATGAACCTGTCCTGGCCGATCTTCCTGTTCGATACGCGCATCGCGATCCTGACGTACCTCAAGATGTTCGGCCTCGTGGGCCGTTAAGGACGCATGGACATGACGAGCGAAACGACATCCGACATGACGAACAAAACAACATCCGCAACGAATCCGACGCCCGCCCCGCCGGTCGAATCGCGCCCCTCGCTCGCACGCGAGTTCGGCTGGGCGCTCGTCTACGCCGCGCTCGGATTCATTCTGATTCTTCTCGGAAGCGCCGGCCCGCAGTTCATCTACGCGGGGTTCTGACGCAGGGCGGGGCGTCTGAGCGAGACCGGCGGGTACCGAGAGGTCCCGCGATCCGGTTCGCGCCCTCGCCGGTCGGACCTTGCGCCGAGTTGCCGCGCTTCCTATAGTTTTTCCCGCGTTCACAAGCCAGGCGAGTTCGAAGAGTCCACCCCCGAATCGCCTGCATTGGAGCCGAATCATGGCACTGCGCGCAAAGACACCTGGCGAAGCGTACTGGACGCTCGACCCCAAACCGGCGACGGGCGACAGCGTCAGTCCGGGACACGGCTGGTTCGTCGATATCGAAAGCCGCTTCGACCCCGATGACTACGGGCTCTCGTCGAAGGTCGAGAAGCGCTTTGCCGGAGGACTCGGCAGCCCCCAATGGGTGCATCTTGGGGTCTTCGGCGGAGGGGGGACGGGGAAAACGACCCAGGTCAACGCGGCGATCGCGAGAAACCCAACCCTGATCCCTGTCTGGGTCGATTCTCTGGCTTCGTTCGATGTCGGTGATTTCACCTATTCCGAGTTTCTTCTCATCCTTGTTCGTCGCGTGATCGAGCGACTCGACGAATTGAAGTGCGAGATCCCGTCCGAAGAAGCGGAGCTCGTCCATCATTGGTTCGCCGAGGAGTTGCTGACGGAAGAGCACCGCACCCAGATTTCGGGGTCCTTGGAAACGGGCGCCGGCGCCTCCTACGGCATCCCGCTCTTGGCGAAACTGACGGCGAAATTTACAGCGCTCCTGCGTAACGACAACGAGTACCGGAAGGAAATCCGAAAACGGGCGGACAAGGACCCCGTGGATCTTCTGGCGCGGGCCAACGGGCTGCTCGACGCGGCGCAGAAAGCCATTCAGAAAAAGGATGGGAAAGAACGCAAGCTTGTCGTCGTATTCGACAATCTGGAGAAAATCCCGGATCGCAAAATCGTTGATGCATCCGTGCTGCGTCGAGCCGATGAGATTCGCCAACTGCGTTGTCATCTGGTTCTGTTTTTTCACAGCGCCGATCAGTTCGCGCCCATTAGCGTGACCGCCGGCGAGGCTTTCGAGGTTGTCGCCGCGCCGGTGTTGCCGATTCGCAGGAAGAGCGACCCGCCGGATGTGGTCGCGGGTGCCGTGTGCGAGGTCGTGCGCGAGATGATCGACCGTCGCGTCGAGCCGGGTGTTTTCCAGGACTTCGATGAGACGGTTCGTCTGGCCGCGAAATACTCCGGCGGACGTATCCGCGACATCTTCCACCTCGTTCGGACCGCGTGCGACAGCGCGAGCGGGTCGCAGGTCACGATCGAGAACCTTGAAAAGGCGGCGGCCCGGCTGGGCGCTCAACGATCGGCCGTCGCGCGTGCGGACGACTGGGAGCGCCTCGCTCGAATCCATCGCGAGAAGAAGATCGTCAACGATCAGACCGAAGGATATTTGCTGATCCAGTCGTTGGTGCTCAACTACAACGGCGTGCCGTGGTGGGACGTGCACCCGCTCATCATGCGCGACGAGCGATTCATCGCGGCCGACAAAAAGCTTGCGGCCACTAAGGCGCCCTGATTGTCAGAGTCGCACGGCGAGATCGGCGATTTCGAACGTCTCGTCCGCTTCGTGACGGCGGGCGAGAAGGAATTCGGACTGGTCATCGCCCAGTACGGTCTTCGCGCGGTGCGCGACGACACGATCGCGGCGGTTCTCGTCGAAGCGTCGAACGCGGGCACCTTCGTCGAGACCCTCGACTGGTCCGAGGTCGGACCCCGGGATAGCCTTTATGCACGGCTGCGGGAGACCGCACATCCGACCGGGGCGCACGCACCGGACGTCATTTTCGTCACCGGCATGGAGTCGTTGCTGCTGGACGCGACGGACCGGGAGACGCCGGCGCAGAACGTCATCGACCTGAGCCTCGCACGGGATGTGTTAGCGCGGGATGTCGGCGTCAAGACTGTGATGTGGCTACGTACGGCGGCGGCGGTCGCGTTTCGCCGCGCGGTTCCCGATCTCGCCGATTTCGTTTTGGCCATCTACGAATTCGACGCCAAGGTTGCTCCCTTGCGGATGGATTGGAGACGATTCGAGGCCGGATGGTTCGAAGCGGCCCCGCTGGGTGACCACGAACGCCTTCGCCGGGAAGCGAAGCTTCTGGAGAGAATTCTCGCCGAGACCCCCGAAGGCGAGCGCCGGCGATTCGAAGTTACCTCGCGTATTGCGAAGATCCACATTCTGCTGGGAGAAATCGACGTCGCAGCACGATGGTACGAGCGGGTAGGAATGGAAGCAAAGAAAACGGGTGATTTCGTGGCCACTGGAAACGCAAATATCGATTGCGGCAGAATCGCTTACTTACAGGGCGACTACGATGTGGCACTGAGGCGTTACAGCGAAGCGTTGGACGATTTTGATCGACGGAACAACGCAAGCGAACGAGCGCAAACGGAAGGATACATTGCGGACGTGTACTTCATGCGCGGCGAACTCGGAGAGGCGCTGCGTATCCGCAACAAGCAGATGCTCGTTTTCGAGCGATTGGGCGACGTGCGTGAGCGCGCGGTGACGTGGGGAAAGATCGCAGACATTCTCCAAGTGCGTGGCAACCTCGACGAAGCCCTGCACATCCGACGCGAGGAACAATTGCCCGTTTACGAGCGTCTCGGCGACGTGCGAGAGTGCGCGGTGACGATGGGTCACATCGCGGACATCTTGCTAATTCGTGGCGAGGTCGACGAGGCCCTGCGCATCCGCCGCGAGGAACAGCTCCCCGTTTACGAGCGCCTCGGCGACGTGCGCTCGCGCGCGGTGACGATGGGCTACATCGCGGACATCCTGCTAATTCGTGGCGAGTTCGACGAGGCCCTGCGCATCCGCCGCGAGGAAGAGCTCCCCGTTTATGAGCGCCTCGGCGACGTGCGCTCGCGTGCGGTGACGATGGGCAAGATCGCAGACATTCTGCAAAACCACGGCGATCTTGACGAAGCCCTACGCATCCGACGCGAGGAACTACTGCCGATATTCGAGAGATTGGGTGATTTAAACTCTAGCACAGCGACGTGGGGCGGCATAGCGGATGTTCTCTTCGCGCGTGGCGATTTCGACGGAGCCTTGCGCATTCGACGCGAAAGAGAGTTGCCAGCATATAAACAAATGGGCGATACCCGTTCGCGCGCGATTTGCTTGGCGCACATCGCATTGATACTGGCTGCGAAGGATAAAGAACGTCACAAGGTGGAGGCCAAGAATCTATTCCTCGAAGCCGCGCTGTTGGCGGGGTCCATGCAGATTCCCGAAGAGCAGGTTTTTTTGGACGAGATTCGGCGGTTGGGTCTAGAGTCGTAGAAGGTCCCGCCCGGCTCACCCCTCGCCCATGGCGAAGTGCTTGATGCGGTCGAGCAGGCTGCCGAGCACGTCGGGCTTCTTGCCCGATTCGATCTTGCCGAATTCCTCGAGCAGCTCGCGCTGGCGCTTGGTGAGCTTTTTCGGCACGCGCACCTTGATGATGCAGAGCTGATCGCCGCGCCCGTAGCCGCGCAGGTGCGGGATGCCCTTGCCGCGGATCTTGAGGATGTCGTCGTGCTGCGTGCCCGCGGGGATCGCGAGCGCCACGTCGCCGTCGAGCGTGGGCACCTGGATCTGCGTGCCGATCGCGGCCTCGTGAACGGCGATCGGGATCTCGATCACGACGCTGTCTTCGTGGCGCTTGAAGAATTCGTGCGCCTTCACGTGGATGAAGACGTAGAGGTCGCCCGGCGGGCCGCCGCGTGTGCCGTCCTCGCCCTTGCCCGACACGCGCAGGCGCATGCCGTCCTCGACGCCGGCGGGGATGCGCACGGAGACCTGCGTCTTTTCCAGAACGCGGCCCTTGCCCTGGCACTCGGCGCACGGCTCCTTGATGATGCGACCGACGCCGCCGCAGTTGGGGCAGGTGGTGGAGATCGAAAAAAATCCCTGCGATCGACGCACTTGCCCCTGCCCGTGGCAGAGCGGGCACGCGATGGGCGACGAGCCCGGCGCCGCCCCGCTGCCGTGACAGTGCAGGCAGGTCGCGCTCTTTTGCACGTCGAGGCGTTTTTCGGCGCCGAACGCCGCCTCTTCGAACGGAATCTCGAGGTCGAAGCGCAGGTCGTCGCCGCGCGAGGGCCCGTCGCGGCGCGAGCGGAAACCGCCGCCCATGCCGCCGAAGATGTCCTCGAAGATCGAGCCCATCGACGAGAAGATGTCGTTGAAATCGTGGAAGCCCTGGTAGCCCGATCCGCGCAGTCCGTCGTGGCCGAAGCGGTCGTAGGTCTGCCGCTTTTCGGCGTCGGAAAGGACCTGATAGGCCTCGGAGGCTTCCTTGAAGCGGGTTTCGGCTTCGGCGTCGCCCTGGTTGCGGTCGGGATGGTATTTGACCGCGAGTTCGCGATACGCCTTTTTGATCTGAGCGGCGGAGGCGTCGCGGGGGACGCCGAGAATCTCGTAGTAGTCACGCGTGACGGACACTGGGACCCCCGGCGATCGGCGTGCGCGCCCTAGTCTTCGTCGTCTTCGTCGTAATCCGCCTCCGCGGCTTCCTCGAAGAAGACCTCGGCGGAAAGGTACTCGGCGTTGTCGCCGGCATCCTTGAGCGACTTCTGCCACGCCTTGTAGTCGGCGTCGGACACGAGCCCCTTGACGCGATTACGTTCGATCATTCGAACGTCGAACAACTGCTCGCGGCTTTTGATCACGCTGCCCATGGCGTTCCCCTCATCATTCCGCGACTTCGGTTTCGACCGGGTCGCCGTGCTTGCGCGTGACGTGGATCTTGCCCGCCGCGATCTCGCGCAGCGCGTTCACGATGTGCTTGTTTTCCGTCTGCGGAAGCAGGAACCGGCTGCCCTTCATGAGCATGCGCGTGCGCCTCGCCGCCAGCAGGACCAAGGCGAAACGGTTTTCCACCTGCTCGATGCAATCCTCGACCGTGATTCGTGCCATCGCTGCGTCGCTCCTCGCGGATGATCCGCGTGTCATTCGCCCTTTTCGCCTTCGCCTTCGCCCGCGCCTTCCGCGGCGGGCGCGGCTTCCGCCGGCTTCACCCAATCGCCGATCGTCGTCGGCCAACCGGCCAGCACCGACGGATCGACCCGCCAAATCGCCGGCGAGGTCAGCCCGCGCGCCACCACGAAGTCGTCCTTCGACCCCGGCTCCCGCATCCGGGTCGCCTCGACACGCGCGAGGACACGGTCCCCATCGCCCGTCAGTTCGATCACCAGATCCGGCTTCATGAGCGCGTTGACGGCTTTGTTGGCCAACCGAGGCTCGATTTCGCCGATCCCCGACAGATCCACCAGCCGCCGAAGGTCGGCGAGCACCCGCTCGTCGTCGAGCGTCTCCGCGCCGGGCGCGGAAAAATCCTGCTCGGCGGAGCGGGAGACTATAATCTCGCCCGCGCCGGTTTGCAACCGGGCCTTTCGGACCTTGGACAGCGCGAAATCGCCGAGGAGGCGGCTGCGCAGATCGGCCACCGGTTTGGCGATTTTGGCGACGGTCGCCTCGCGCACGAGGGCCAGATAGCCCTTGGGCACGGCGGCCATGCGGTCTTGCGGGTCCGATTCCGGCTGAGCCCCCAGATCGACGCGGATCTCGCGGTTTTCGGTCCCACCGTACTTGGCGATGATGGTGTGCGCGGGGGGCGCGAGGCTGTTTTCCGCGGTGCGTTCGGCGGTTTCGGTGACCACGCCCTCGACCTGCAACTCGCGCAGCGCGCCGACCAGATCCGAGACGGCCTGATCGTCGGCCTTCCACCATGGGCTCGGACCCTCGATGCGCCAAATGGTCTCGGTCTTCGGCGCGTCGTCGGGCGCGGCGTCGTCATCGGACTTGGCCTCGTCCGCCGCGTCGGGTTCGGGCTTGATCTCTTCGCGCACCAGCACCCAGCGCGTCACGCCCGCGTCCTGCAGCTCGATGCGCTCGGGCTCGACGTCGTAGCCCTTGGGAAAGATCGTCTTGTCGCGCAGCTTGACCGCCGGAACCTCGAACGTGGCAAGGAACGTGTCGGGCATGACGAGGAGCTTCGGGCTGTCGGGGCGCTTGGCGAAAACGGAGTTGCCGATGGTGTGCGTCGCACCCAGATCGATCGACTGCTCCACGCCGTTCGCACGCACCGTGACGCGCAGGCGCGGATCGTCGAGACCGTACTGGCCGAGATCCGCGTCGGGTTCCTCGACCACGCGCTCGGCGCGAGCGTTGCGAAGCTGCGACACCATACCCTGCACGGTGTATTTGTCGGCGTCGTCGGTGTAAGGCGCGGTGACCTTCCACGCATCGTCGCCGGTTTTTTCGACGACGATCTCGGCCTTTCCCTGCGCGATCCGAATGCGGTCGATCTGGTCCAGGTCGATCGACATCGCCTTTTCGGCGCTCTCCTTGTCGTCCACCGCTTTTTTCTGGCGCGGCTTTTCGTACAGGAAGAATACGGCCGCGACCGCCGCGAGCATCACGATCGCAAGGAGGGTCTTGCGAAAGCTCATGCGTCGCTCCGGCGTCCCCGCGCGATGAAAACGCCGATGCCGAACATGGCCACGAGGAGCGGCACCGAAAAGACGGAGACGAAGAAGACCGCGTCGCGGTCCTGCGGTGTCAGAAACACGGGCGCGGCGTCGTAGGTGTTGGGCCGGATCGAGATGATGTCTTCCTTGCCCGCGAGCCACGCGACGCAGTTGAGCGCGAGATTGCTGTTGTAGAGCTGCGAAATCAGTTCGTTGCGGATCCAGTTGGAATCGCCGAACACGAGCACCCGACCGCCGCCCTGCGGAGTCTTCTGGGCTTCGGGTTCGTCCACCTCGGCGGGATTCGGCTGCGCGTCCGGCGCCATCTCGACCGCCGCGCCCAGCACGAGGGGCCCGGGAGCGTCGCCATCGGACTTCTCGACCTTGCCGTCGTCGAGCAGCGCCGGGATGTCGGTTTCGCCCCACGCCTCGGCGGTCGTCCGCAGCAGCGGCGACACCATCGCGGGCGCGTTGGCGTTGGTGTTGAGCGTCAGCGAGCGCGCGAGGCTGAAGATCGTCGGCTGTTTGAGGTCCTTGGTGATCTCGTGCGGCGGGTAGTCCTGCACCACCGGGGTCACGCCGAGCTGGCTGCCGTAGAACGGATTGACGAAGGGCTCGACCACCGCATCGTTGTTCAGCTTCACCGAAAGCGATTCGAGCCACGCCTCGAAACCCGTCGTCGTGCTGGTTTCGGCCATGAGCAGGAGCCGGCCGCCCTTGTCCGCCCAGTCGGTGACGGTCTTGACCTCGACCTCGCCGTACGCGCGATCGGGTCCGGCGATCGCCAACACGGCGCAATCGTCGGGGACCGCGCGTCCCGCGAGCACGATCTCCTTCACCTCGTGGTTTTCGTTTTCGAGCAGCCGTTTGAAGAGCGCCGCGCCGTTCTGCTCGTTGTCGCCGAGGCTCGCCTCGCCGTGGCCGCTGACAAAGCAGATCGGCCCGCCCTTGGCCTGCGTGACCTTCAGGATCGACTGCGTGAGCGCCTGCTCGGTCTGCTCGCCGATGATGTTCTGGCTGCCCTGTTGCTCGACGACGATCGCGCCCCGGCGCTGGATATTGTAACGCTGCGCGGTTTGCGGATCGCGGTCGGGATCGACGATGCGGTACGTGAACATCTCCGGCTTGGCGGCTTCCTGATAACGCTTCAGCACATTCTCAAATGTCTTCGCCTCGGTCGTTTCCAAAAACGCCGTCACCTGCACGGGCGCGGCGAGGTTCTGCACGATCTTCACGGTCTGCTCGGAGAGCGTGTTGACCCCGGCGGTCGTGCCGTCCCAGGTTTTATCCCAGCCTTTGGCCATCACATTCAGGAACACGAGGATCGCGGCGACCACGATCGTGAACACGATCGCGTTCGCGCCGAATCGCGCGGTGCGACGGCGCAGCGTGGACGTGACCGAGCCCAGGTCGAGCGCGAGCCCCGCGACAAGCGCGACGGGGCCGACCGCGAGCACGTACCAGAAACGCACGAACATGTCGGTGGCGAGCAGCAGCACCACGAGCGCGATGAAGCTGAGCAGCAGCCCCTCGTATTTCAGGACTTTGGCGAACGATTTCATCGGCTTATCTCCAGCGCGTGCTCTCGACCGCGCGGGTCGCCAGGAAAATGAAGAAGACGATGAACGACGCGAAGTAGATCAGGTCGGGCAGCGCGATCGTGCCCGAGGCGAAGCCTTCGAAGTGCGTCGTCATGGCGAGGTATTTCAAAATCTCGCCGCTGGCCCCGCCGATGGATTCGGAGATCCAGTTGAGTATCCACAGCACGAGCAGCAGGAAGAAGGTGTAGAGCGCGGCCTGGATCTGCGTCTTCGCGACCGTGCTCGCGAACAGGCCGAAGGCGAGGAACGAACTGCCCATGAGGAACAGCCCGAGATAGCCGGTCGCCATCTTGCCCGGGTCGGGGTTCGCGAATTTCACGAGCATCGCCGGGAACTGGAACGTGAGCATCAGGGCGACGATGTAGAACGACACCGCGCCCAGGTATTTGCCCCACACGATCGACGCTTCGGAAATCGGGCTCGTGAGGAGCAGCTCGTCGGTACGGTTCTTTTTTTCCTCGGCGTAGAGCCGCATCGTGATGAGCGGCACGATCAGCATCAGCAGCACCGAGAGGTTGTGGAAGAGCGGCGTGAGGATCATGTCGTTGACGTTCATCTGCTCGGCCATGCCGGGGCTCTGGTACATCTGATACATCGACTGCATCTGCACGAAGTACGTGAAGGTGTCGAAGAAGAAGAACCCGGCCAGCGCGACGAAGACCACGAGCACCACGTACGCCACGGGCGACAGGAAAAACTGCCGCCATTCCTTTTGCCAGATCGTGAACAGGCCCATCGCGTGCTCCCAATGACTCGTTTGGCTAGTGACTTGTGAGGCGCACGAAGACTTCTTCGAGCGAGGGCATCTTGTCGGCGATTTCCAGCAGTCCCCATCCCGCGTTGAGCACCTCGAGGGCGACCTCGTTGGCGATATCCGCGCCGGCCTGCGAGGTGAGCAGGTACTCGCCCGGTACGTTGGTCGCCTGTACGTCGAGCACGCCGTCGAGCTTCGCGAGTCGCTTCGCGACATTCTGGTCGTAGCTGGCGAGGCGCACGGTCAGGCTCCGGCTCGACGCCACTTTGCGCGTGAGTTCGGCGACGGTGCCGTCGGCCACCACCTTGCCCTGATTGATGATGACCACGCGGTCACAGGTCATGACGACTTCGGGCAGGATGTGCGTGGAGAGCAACACCGTGTGCTCGCGACCGAGTTCCTTGATGAGGGCGCGAATCTCCTGGATCTGCACCGGGTCGAGCCCGATCGTCGGTTCGTCGAGGATGAGCACGTCGGGTTCGTGGACGATCGCCGCGGCGAGCCCCACACGCTGCTGGTATCCTTTGGAGAGGTGACCGACGAAGCGGTCGGCGACGTGGGTCAGGCCGCATCGGCCCATCGCGACATCGATGCGTCCCGCGCGTTCGGTGCGCGCAATCCGTTTGAGCTTGGCGACGAAATCCAGATTCTCGCGAACCGTGAACTCCTGATACACGGGCGGATGCTCGGGAAGGTAACCGATGCGGTGCCGGGCCTTGAGGCTGTCGGTCATCACGTCGAGACCGTCGATCAGCACCGTGCCCTCCGTGGGCGGCATGTAGCCGGTCACGATGCGCATGGTCGTGGTCTTTCCGGCGCCGTTGGGGCCCAGAAAGCCGAGGATTTCGCCTTGATGAACGGTGAAGTCGATCCCGCGGACGGCGTGGTAATCGCCGTAGCTCTTCACGAGACCTTTGACCTCCACCATCGGGCGCGCGCTTCGGGCGAGGTTTGATGTCATGACTTGGCTCCCGGCGACGGACCCTAACGGGCGAATTGGACCCACGAAGAGGTGTCAGAACCTAAGTTCGCCCCGGTCCCCTGTCAAGTTCGGTCGACGGCCTGAACGTCCCGGAACCGGGACGTGGGATGGACACCGCCGCGACGCGACGGTTCCCCGATTCAGTATGCGCCGAAACAACGAGATGGCGTTTGCCCGAGCGTGTCATGCGGCACAGCCGCCCCCGGTTGTGCGGAAATCGGCATAGGGGCTCCGAGGAATAGCCTCGGAGTTCCCCTGCCACACCACCGGACAAGCGGGTCCGCATCCGGCGGTTCGGAAAGTTGAGGTCACGCGGCCAACCGGGGAAGCCCCAGCCGGTCG